>WRDE01000118.1 GCA_009783605.1 Oscillospiraceae bacterium | reverse complement strand
TGAGGAGCTGTTGAACCGTTCAAGATCCAGCCGGGCCCGGGAAAAAGCGTATTACCTGTTATCCATGCGGGACCACAGTCAAAAAGAGCTGGAGCAGAAACTGCGGGACGGCCAAAATAAAGAACAGGCGGAATCCGCGGCGCGGCGGATGGCCGAACTGGGGTTAATAAACGACCGGGCCTATGCCGAACGGCTGGCCCGGGAGTTGATGACATATAAGCACTATTCGGAAAACCGGATACGGCAGATGTTACAGCACAAAGGAATAGACAGGGAAACAGCCGATGAGGTGCTGGAAGCATTGGCGCCGGACGATTTGAAACAAGCGCTTGCACTATTGGAAAAAAGGAGGTATAATGATTGGGATAATTTAGAAACAAGGGATAAAGCCGCCGCCATGTTGGTGAGGCAGGGGTTCCGGTATGAGACGGTCCGCAGTGCCATCCGGCAGATAGACGGCGATGGGAGCGATTGAAAGGTTAGTTAATATGGCGATTAAAGTGGGAATGGTTTCGCTCGGGTGCCCCAAAAACCAGATGGATTCCGAGCTGATGCTGGCAAAGCTGTGCCGGGCCGGATATGAGATCACGCCCGACAGCGGGCTGGCGGATGTGGTGATCGTGAATACCTGCGGATTTATCGAAGAGGCCAAACGGGAATCGATCGAGAACATACTGGAATTTGCGGCGCTGAAAAAAGAGGGCCGGGTCAAAAAAATCGTCGTCACCGGTTGTCTTGCCGAACGGTATCAGCAGGAATTGGCGGCGGAACTGCCGGAATGCGACGTGTTACTCGGTCTCGGCGCCAACCATAGTATCGCGGAATATATTAAGCAGGCGGTAGCCGGCGAAAGGGTGATACAGTTTCCCGAAAAAAGCTGCTGGCAGCTGGAAGGCGACCGGGTGCTGACCACGCCGGATTTTTACGCGTATCTGCGGGTAGGCGACGGATGCGACAACCGTTGCAGCTACTGCGCCATTCCGGCCATACGCGGGCCGCTGCGCAGCCGCCCGCTGGAAGCTCTGGTGGAAGAAGCCGGAATGCTGGCGCGGGCCGGCGTCAGGGAATTGATCTTGGTCGCGCAGGATACCACCGCCTACGGTAAAGATTTTGGCGGAGAGCCAAAACTGCCGGAATTGTTGGAAGCGCTCTGTAAAATCGACGGATTGGCCTGGATCCGGTTGCTATACTGTTATCCGCAGCATATCACTGACCGGCTGCTGGAAGTTATGGCCGCCCAGCCGAAGATAGTAAAATACTTGGATATACCGCTCCAGCATGTCAGCCGGAAGGTGCTGACAGCAATGAACCGTGACGGTTCGGCTGAAACTCTGTCCGGATTGATGAAGCGTATACGCCATGCCGTTCCCGGGATTGTATTGCGTACTACGGTGATGGTGGGTTTTCCGGGGGAAACGGTCGCGGATTTTCAGGAGCTGTGCGGCTGGCTGCAGCAAACGCGGTTTGAGCGGTTAGGGTGTTTCGCTTTTTCGCCGGAGGAGGACACTGCCGCCGCGGAGCTGCCCGGACAGATCGGCGAGGATGAAAAACAGCGCCGGCGGGATATTCTCCTGACCGAACAATTGATGATTTTGGATGCTTTTAACCAATCCCGTGTCGGTACGGTGCAGCAGGTGCTGGCGGAGAGCTACGACCGGTATGCCGGATGCTGGTTCGGCCGCTCCGGAGCCGACGCGCCGGAGATAGACGGCAAGGTTTTTTTCACAGTCCCGGAAAACCGGACGGTGAAACCGGGCGATTTGATAGCGGTGTATATCACCGACAGTTTGGATTTTGATTTGATGGGAGAGTGCCGCGATTGAACATTCCCAATAAGCTGACGATAACGCGTATGGTGGGAACGCCGGTTTTTCTGGCGCTCTTTCTGATGCGGTTCGACTGGCATTATTTTGTCTCAGGCTGGGTTTTCGGCGCGGTGGCGATCACCGATCTGTTAGATGGCTATATTGCCCGGAAAAAAGGATTGGTGACAAATTTCGGCGCGTTTCTGGATCCGATTGCCGATAAAATATTGACCACGGCGGCGTTTATCGGGTTTTTGGTGATCGACCGGCTGAACACACTGGCGCTTGTCTGGGCGCTGCTGCTGATTTTGGTCAGAGAATTCGCCGTTACCTCGGTCCGGCTGATGGGCGCCGGAAAAGGCGTCATCATATCCGCAAACATATGGGGAAAGCTGAAAACCATCATGCAGTATGTGTCGATTTTGGTCACCATCGCGGCGCTGGAATTTGATACCTGGAAAACCGGCATCCTGCAATCGCAGCGGTTGCCGGACGCCGTATATGATATACCGATCATTGCCGCGCAGGTATTGATCTGGATCGCGGTGGGACTGACAATTATTTCCGGATTGATCTATATCCGGGATAACCGATGTCTGCTGAGTGATAAATAGTTTTAACATACAACTAACGAAGAAGGTGTAAAGGTATGCGCATTTACAACACAATGAACCAGAAAAAAGAAGAACTGATACCCGGATCGTCCGGGGAGATAAAAATATATATTTGCGGTCCGACAGTTTATAATTTTATCCATATAGGAAACGCGCGGCCCCTCTGCGTGTTTGACGTGTTGCGGCGATATTTAGAATATTCCGGGGAAAAGGTACTGTTCGTCCAGAATTTTACCGATATCGACGACAAAATTATCAACCGCGCCAGAGAAGAAGGGGTGGATTATCAGAAAATTGCCGGGCAGTATATCGGGGAATACTGGACCGACGCCAAAGGACTGAATGTCCGGGAAGCGGATATCCATCCGAAAGCAACCGAAAATATACCGCAGATGATAGAGATGATCGGATCGCTTATCGACAAGGGATTTGCCTATACGGCGGGAAACGGCGACGTGTATTTCCGGACGAGGCAGTTTGCGGATTATGGAAAGCTCTCGCGTCAGCCGTTGGATGACCTGCGGGCCGGAGCCCGCATTTCGGTGGGGGAAACCAAAGAGGATCCGATGGATTTTGCGCTCTGGAAGGAGTCCAGGCCGGGAGAACCCTTTTGGGAATCGCCCTGGGGCCGCGGGCGTCCCGGATGGCATATCGAGTGCTCGGCGATGGTCAAACGGTATCTGGGAGAGACGGCGGATATCCACGGCGGCGGCTATGATTTGATTTTTCCCCATCATGAAAATGAAATCGCGCAGAGTGAATGCGGCAACGGCACAGTTTTTTCCAGATATTGGATGCATAACGGCTTTATCAATGTGGACAGTAAAAAGATGGCCAAATCCCTCGGCAACTTTTTCACCGTACGGGAGGTGGCGCGGCAATACGGCTATGAACCGATCCGGTATTTTTTGATCGCCTCCCATTACCGCAGTCCGATCAACTACACGGCGGAGGTGCTGGATCAGGCGAAAGCGTCGTTAGAGCGGCTGTATACCTGCCGGGATAATCTGACCTTCCGGTTAGAAAACGCGGCGGATAACAACGCGGGGGAACAGGATGCTGCGGCGCTGCAGATGCTGGAGCGGCGGCGGCGGCAGTTTACCGCGGCGATGGAGGACGATCTCAATACCGCTGACGCGCTGGCGGCGGTGTTTGATCTGGTGCGGGATATCCACAGCCAGCTGGCGGGAGAGCTGTCAAAGGATACGATAGCCTCGCTGCTGGCGGGGTTCGGGGACTTGACCGGCGTGCTGGGATTGCTGTATGAACGGCAGCCGGAATCGCAGGATCAGGATACCGCAGAGATCGAAGGGCTGATAGCCGCCCGCAAAACCGCGCGGGGAGCCAAAAATTGGGCGGAATCCGACCGGATTCGGGATCAGCTCCGCGGGATGGGGATCATTCTGGAGGATACCCCCCAGGGGATAAAATGGCACAGGGAGAGGTAAATGAAACGATGAATAACCATAGCAAAGTGATCACCGTCAGCCTGAATCCCTCGATTGACCTCACCCTCTGGACCGACGGGCTGGATCCGGACAAGGTCAACCGTATCGTGGATGAGACCCGGGTGGTCGCCGGAAAAGGTATCAATGTATCCCGGGTTATCGAATCCTTCGGGATGGAGACGCTGGGCATCGCCGTGGTCGGCGAGGAAAACTACCGCGCGGTGGTCGAAGAGCTGGAACGGGAGGCCATCCGGTATGAATTTATCAAAATTCCCGGCGAGGTGCGGGAAAATATAACGCTGCGGTATGCCGATTCCACCATCAAGCTCAACCGTAAAGGCCCTCACCTCTCGGCGATGATGCTGAGCGCGCTGGCCGCTTTGATCCAAAATAAACAGCGGGAGGGTGATTTTGTGGTATTTTCCGGTTCATTGCCGGAAAATACCAATATACAGGATTATCTGGAGCTGATGATGGCGGTACGCAATAACGGCGGACGGATCGTGGTGGACAGCGATATGCTGACGCTGGAGGATTACCGCCGGGTAAAACCGTATTTGGTCAAACCGAATATATATGAATTGCAGAAGATCCTGCGGGTGAAATCGGAAGACATCGCGGACATTGTGGACGCCGCCAGAGAGATCCGTGCCTGCGGTGTGGAAAACGTTCTGGTTTCGATAGGGGAACGGGGGCTGGTTCTGGTTGGCGAGGATGCTGTGCTGCACGCTTCGGTACCGCGGGTGGCGTTGAAATCCACTGTCGGCGCCGGCGACAGCGCTCTGGCCGGTTATTTGATCGGGCTGTTGAAGGAATTCGGCGCCGAGGAATCTATCCGGCTGGCGGCGGCCTGCGGCACCGATTGTGTCCGGCAGGAGCATTCCGAACTGGCTGCCCGGGAGCGCGTGTTTCCGCTTTTGGAGCAAATTACGGTGGATCGTTTGATATAAAAGAGGTAACTATGGGGAAACATAAAAAAAACGCGAAAGGGCATAAAATACCGGATTTATATATCGGTATCCGGGCGGTTTGCGGTTTTTATTTGGGTATTTCAACCATATTGCTGCTGACCGGCTGGGTATTCGTACGCCCGCTGTATACCGCCGAAGGTTTGACCGAAGGCTATCTCCAAGGGTTGATCTGTCTGTTTACCGTCGCCTGCGTCCACCTCGGCATCGCGGTATATTCCTACCGGAACTACACCGGCTATTACCGGGAATTCCGTTTTGATTCGCTTTTTTTCCTGCTCAACGGTATTCCGCTATGGCTCGTATCGATCGTGTTGGTCATCAACAGCGGCACGCTGACCGCGATAGCTGCGCCCGGCGACAATACCTATGTCAACGCGGTAATCATCCTTTTGTCCTTCATGCCGCTTCCGGTAATCATCAGAGCCTTGATCGTGGCGGTAAAATGCGGCAAAATGCCCGGGGGAGCGGTGTTGATCATCGCGGCGGGGTTATTATTATCGGGATGGCTGACGCTGGCCGTGACCGGACAGCTTATGCGCACCGGCAGTTTTACCGCTGCGGAAGCAAACAATATGCCGGTTTATGAAGCGGAGAATTCATATGTATATACGTAAAGAACAAGGAGAAAAAAACTATGTTACAGCAGATCGAAACAGCAGAACAATTCAGCGCGTTATTGGAACAGCCGCTGGTGGTGGTGGATTTTTACGCCGACTGGTGTATGCCCTGCCGTATGATGGCGCCGGTGATGGAAAAGCTGGCGGACGCCTATGACGGACAGGCCGCGGTCGCCAAGCTGAATATTGACGGTTTTCAATCGCTGGCGGCGCAATACGGGATCATGAGTATACCGGCCCTCGTCTTTTTCAAGAACGGAGAACCGGTACAGACAGTAGTCGGCGTGAAGCCTTATGAAGAGGTTGAGGCGGTGCTGAAGGGGCTATTAATCCGCAAGTAAAGTTTGCGGATTAATATTATGATTGCCGCGTCAGGCGGGACATGAATACCGAGAGCGATCGCCAGAGGATAAAGGTGAGGACGGCATTGCCGCCGGCTTTTATCAGGTTAAAGGGGATGATGTAGGGCAGCATAATGTCCAGCACATCCGATACCGTCACAAAAGGCATATATAGCGGTATGATTAAAAGATTCCACGGAATCATCACCGCCGTCATGGTTGCCACCCCGGCGGCCAATCCTATGACGGCGGTTTTTATCGGCTTGACCTGGCGGTATATCAAGCCGCAGACGATAACAAAGCTGCCGGTGGCGACAAAATGCATTAAAGAACCGACAATATGATCTTCCGGGTTGATCAGTAATCCCTGCAATAAACTGACGACAGCGGTCATACTCAAACCATACCAAGGGCCGAATAAAAATGTGCCGATAAAGATAAACACATCCGCGGGGTCATATTTTAAGAACGAGACAGCGGGGAAAATCGAGGGATGGATAAAATAGACAGCAACGAGAGCGATGGCGCATAAAAACGCCATCATGCACATCCGCAGGATCGGATCGGAAAAGGGCTGGGTCTTGTCGGTGCGTTTCATGAAAAAACCTCCAAAAAAAATGATGTTTCCCGGAAAACGGGAATACATCAGGGCGATGAATAGCCTGTTGATTCATTTCTCTCATCCGGACTATAACCGTCGGTGCCGGGATCTAACCGGACTCATGCAGGAATGAACATTCCTGCTCGCGGACTTGTCGCAGTATCGCTTGCGATACTGCTTTTTA
>WRDE01000117.1 GCA_009783605.1 Oscillospiraceae bacterium | reverse complement strand
GAGTTGACAGTTGAGAGTTGACAGTTGACAGTTATCTTACGCAATAAAACAATTACCATAACTGTCAACTGTCAACTCTCAACTAAAAACAAAGGTGTGACGTCATGTATAACCCAAAAAAAATCCTGTTTCAGCTCTGGCGGCGGATGCTCCGCCGCCCAGACCACCTCCACTATATAAACGGCGCCGATACCTTGCCGCCGCCTTTGTCGGCGGCGGCGGAGGAGGCGGTATTTGTGCGGTTGGAGGCGGGGGATCCGGCGGCGCGGGAGCTGCTGATTGTGCATAATTTGCGTCTGGTGGTCTATATCGCCCGGAAATTCGAGAATTCCGGCGTCGGGATCGAGGACCTGATCTCGATCGGCACCATCGGCCTGATCAAAGCGGTCAACACCTTCTGCCCCTCCCGTAACATCAAGCTGGCCACCTATTCCTCCCGCTGCATCGAAAACGAGATCCTGATGTACCTGCGGAAAAACGCCCAGCAGCGCAACGAGCTATCAATCGACGAGCCGCTCAACGTCGACTGGGACGGCAACGAGCTGCTGCTCTCGGACGTGCTGGGCTCCGACCCGGACACGGTCAACCGCGGCGTCGAAGCCGAAGCCGAATGCGACCTGCTCCACGCCTGCATCCGCCGCCTCTCGGACCGCGAACAGCTGATCATGCGCCTCCGCTTCGGCATCGACGGCCGCCGCGAACACACCCAAAAAGAGGTGGCCGACCTGCTGGGCATCTCCCAGTCGTATATCTCGCGGTTGGAGAAGAAGATTATCAAACGGCTGAAAATCGAGATTGAACGGGCACAATAGACAGCAAAACTGATTGGTTTGCACAATTGTGTTGAAGCGAAGACAAAAATCCACCTCATGTCGTGACATGGGGCGGATTTCTTGTGGATGTGTTGGTTAGTAGACTCACGCATACACAAGAAATAACATCCGCGATGGGACGCGGATGTTATTTTTGTCTGCGTTTTAACACAGAGGAAGCGAGAACGGAAGGTTGTTTATTAACACAGGAGACAAAAAAATGCGGGAAAATTGTGGGAATTAGAGAAAAATGGGAGTTTTTATTGTGATTGATGTTTTTTGCTGTATAATATTAAAGTAAGATGAAAACAGAAAGGAAATAATCCCTTCATGAAAATAAATATCCGGTATTTATTAATTATTCCTTTGCTGATGAAGAGGTCATGATGGATATTGTTAATAACATTCAAATTAAAACGCTTATCGTAAAATAATACTTTTTTATACCCATCCCAGCCGGAGCGAAGCACCCACTTCGCTCCGTTTCCTCTTCCCCCCAATTCTAAACTTTTTATGAAAACTGCCGGTTTTTGTTGCGCCGCGGCAGTTTCAGGGGTATTATAAATAAATTAAGAGTTCCGAATGCCTCTGGAAGGAGATATCCGCCCGCATGTTTTTTTACCAAGGGCAGAGCTGCCCGGTCTGCGCCCACCGGTTCGGGCTGGCTGACGATATCGTCGCCTGCCCGGTCTGCGGCGCGCCCCATCACCGGGAATGCTGGCAGCACGGCGGCCGGTGTCATTTTGACGCCCTCCACGGCACCCCCGAACAGTGGAAACGTGACCGACCGGAACAGATCGACGTTTCTCCGGATAATGCCCCGCCGGATAACACCCCGCCGGCCGGCGATTGCCCCCACTGCGGGTATTACAACCCGACCTTTGCCGAAATCTGTGCCCGCTGCGGCAAGGCGCTTCCGGAAAAGGACTGGGCCGCGCCCTCCGCGGACGATAATCAGCCGGAAAACCCGCCGCCCTGGAGCGGCTGGGGCCCCTCCGGCCCCGGGCAATCCGCCGGCGGATACCATGAATACCGCCCGTTCCGGATGCCGGATTTTGACCGGTGCGGCGGCGTTCCGAAGGATGAAACCATCGACGGCGAAACGGCGGGGGATCTCGCGGCTGTGGTCGGGCCGAATTCACACTATTATCTGCCGCGCTTTTCCCGTCTCGACCGCGAACGCCGCGGCGGCTGGAACTGCGCGGCGATGCTGCTGACCCCCTACTGGCTTTTCTACCGCAAGCAGTACCTCGCCGGCGGGATCGCGCTGTCGCTCTGGCTGGCCCTTTTGGGGATCCGCAACCTGCTGCTCGACCAGATGATAGCGGTGCTCGGCGAAAATTCCTTTGAACAGCTGGCGGCGGCGCTGACCAGTGGCAGCTTCGGCAATCTGCCGCTGCTGCTGGGGCTGGTGACGCTGGCGCAATTGCTGATCATGGTCGCCTTCGGAAAGTCGGGCAATTATCTGTATATGCGGCTCTGCACTAAGCGGGTCCGCCGGCTCCGGGAAGCCGATCCGGCAGGATACCGGGCCGCCCTGCCGACAGCAGGAGGCATCTCCTTCGCCCTGGCCATGGCGGCCTATATGGCGGTACAGTTCGCGGCGTTTTGGCTGTGACCGGCGTGAGAACAATGCATAATTCATAATGCATAATTATGGCGGCCTTTCATTATGCATTATGAATTTAAAAAACCGGAGGTTTTATTATGGTTGTCCGCAAGGCCGTTATCCCCGCCGCCGGGCTGGGGACGCGGGTGCTGCCGGTTACCAAGGCGCTGCCCAAGGAGATGCTGCCGATTGTGGATAAGCCGGCGATCCAGTATATTGTGGAGGAGGCCGTTGCCGCCGGGATCCGGGATATTCTGATCATCACCAACCGCGGCAAGGGGCTGATTGAGGATCATTTTGACCACGCGGTGGAGCTGGAACAGCGGCTGGCGGCGGCCGGCCGGGATGCGGCGCTGGCCGAATTGAACCGGATCACCGGGCTGGCCAACATCTATTATATCCGCCAGAAAGAGACAAAAGGGCTGGGCCACGCGGTCGCCGCCGCCCGGGCATTTGTCGGGGACGAGCCCTTTGCGGTGCTGTATGGCGACGACGTCATCATCGGCGACGACCCGGCCATCGGCCAGCTCTGCCGCGCTTGGGAAAAATACGGCAAGGGCGTGGCCGGGATCAAAGAGGTCACGCCGGAGCAGATTCTGAAATACAGCTCGCTGGCGGTATCGCCGATCGAGGACAACATCTACGCGGTCACCGACATGATCGAAAAACCCGCCCCCGACAAGGTGCTGTCGCTCTTTTCGATATTGGGCCGCTGCGTATTGCCGCCGGCAATATTTGATATCCTCGACCGGACCCCGCCCGGCGCCGGCGGCGAGATCCAGCTGACCGACGCGATGAAAACCCTGACCCTGCGCGAAGGGATGACCGGCGTGGATTTCACCGGCAAACGCTACGACATGGGCAGTAAAATCGGCATCCTGCAGGCCACCTGCGAGGTGGCCCTCGCCCACCTCGAGGTGGGGGAGGCGTTCCGGGAATATCTGAAGGGGCTGGCGGAGAGGCTGTAGTATATTTGCATATCCAAACGTAGGGCGGGGGCTTGCCCCCGCCGTTATTATTGGGATGAAATCATCCGGAACGGCGGGGGCGAGCCCCCGCCCTACTAATTGAATTATTCAAAAAGTAGGGAACGACCCCTGTGTCGTTCCGTTTTGTAGAAATTTATACCGTTTTCGGAACGACACAGGGGTCGTTCCCTACATGGTAATTGACATATTATTCGTTATTTGTGATGAATTTTTTCATGCGTGCGCCCTGCCTGTTTTTCTTTTCCCACTGGAAAAACAAATCGAAAACTGGTATAATAATCGAAAATGAGGCAATGTCAAAGGAGAACGCTATGCCGCGAGATGCTTTTTCCGCCGGGGTTGAGCCCGGCGGGTTATATTCCCGGGATGAGATCGGGCTGCTGATCTGCTATATGCTGACCGGCGTGGATCAGCCGCTGCCGCGGCAGGATGTGCTGGATATCTTAGTCGGGGGCGGTATGGCCAATCTGTTTGAGGCGGGCGACGTCATCGACGCGTTGGTCACCCACGGCAGCGTCACCGAATCCGGCGGCGTTCTCGCCGTATCCGAAACCGGCCGGACCGCCGCCGAGACGCTGCGCTCGCGGATCCCCTATGTACTGCGCGACCGCTCGGTAAAAGCCGCCGTCCAGCTGCTGGCCCGCCGCCGCAGCGAGTCCGAAACCGATATCACCATCGAGGAGCTGCCCGGCGGCGGCTGTTATGTCACCTGCGCCATCCGCGATCTGAACCGCCCGCTGATGTCGGTATCCCTGCGGGTCGCCGACGCCGCCCAGGCACAGTTTGTCCGGGAACAGTTTCTGACCAACCCCTCCCTGATCTACCGCAGCCTGATCGCCATGCTGACCGGCGGCGCCGGCGTCTACCGGGAGGACAAAAGGATCGTGATCGACCTGCCATGAACTTTATGAACGCTATGAACGCTATGAATGAGATGATTCAGCCGCCGCCGGCGGTGCAAACCGTTTTGGAATACTTAAACCGTGCCGGCTATCCGGCCTACGTGGTAGGCGGCTGTGTCCGGGATTCGCTGCGCGGGGGCCAGCCGCAAGACTGGGATATCGCCACCGCCGCCCCGCCGGAAAGGGTATTGGAAATCTTTGCGGCATTCCGGGTGATCGAGACCGGGCTAAAACACGGCACGGTCACGGTGCTGATGGATACCCTGCCGATAGAAGTCACCACCTTCCGGATCGACGGCGATTATTCCGACAGCCGCCGCCCGGATACCGTCCGATTTGTGGACGCGGTGGAGGAGGACCTCGCCCGCCGGGATTTTACCGTCAACGCGATGGCCTGGCATCCCCGGGAGGGACTGGTCGACCCCTACGGCGGCCGGCGGGACTTGGAAAATAAAATCATCCGCTGTGTCGGGGACGCCGCCGCGCGGTTTTCCGAGGACGCGCTGCGGATATTGCGAGCGCTGCGGTTTGCCGCCGTCTTCGGGTTTGCGATAGAACCCGAAACCGCCACGGAGCTGCGCCGCAAAGCCCCCAACCTTGACAAAATCGCCCGGGAGCGGATCGCCGCCGAGCTGATCAAGCTGCTCTGCGGAAAAAACGCCTGCGAGGTGATGACCGGCTTCCCGGAGGTAATAGCAACCGTGTGGCCGGCGGTACTGGCGGCAATGGATGCGGGAGTGGAGATATACGCCCGGGCTTGCCGCGTGGCCGCCGGTGTGCCGCCGGTTCCGGCGTTGAAGCTGGCGGCGGTATACCTCGGAACCGGCGGACAGGATGAGCGGGAAATTGAGCGGCAGCTGCGGGGGCTGAAATTGGACAATGCCACCATCGACAGGACGCTGACGCTGGCCCGGTACGCCGGCGCCCCGTTGGAAAAACCGGCGGATATCAGACGGCTGGCCGGCCGGATAGGGGAGGAGGCGCTGCGGCAGCTGCTGACCCTGCGCCGCGCCGCCTGTGCCGCGCAGATGCCGGTCCCGCAGGGGGAACCGGAAATATTAGACGCGGCGGAACGGCAGCTGAACGCGATATTGGCCCGAAACGACTGCTGTGCCCTGCGACAGTTAGCCGTCAGCGGCGCAGACCTGCTGGCCGCCGGTATCCCAGCCGGACCGGCGCTGGGAAAAGAACTGCAACGCCTGTTGGACGCGGTGATCGAAGGGGAGCTGCCGAATGAGAGGGATGCGCTATTGGCGGCGATAGAACCCCCAAATAATAATGTATAATGTATAATGTACATCCTATTGGTTTGTGTAAATGTGTAGAAACGCACCACAAGAAATAAGAACCGCGCCGGGGCGCGGTTCTTATTTCTTGTGAATGTGTTGGAACCCATAAACAAACACTACGCGTTTGCCACAGCGCTGATCACAGTTACTTCTCTATTGGGAAACTTATCAATCTTCTCAACCAACCACTGCAAAATCAACCGCGCGTCGTTGATGGTTACGGATTCCCCGCCGCTGACATTTGCCGCTTCCAGCTGTTCGTCGGTCAGCGTGACCTTACCCACCAAAAATTGCAGCAGCAGCCGCGCATCGGTGATGCTGATCTTGTCGTCGCCGTTGATATGCCCGGCTTTTTTTACCAAGATGACATGATTGAACTGGTTTTCGACCGCATAAGTCAACGCGTATGAATCTTCATAACAGCGGACAGTCGCCCCGTAGTACCCGCCGAAAGCGTTGCCGCCGATAGATGTCACACTGCCGGGAACCGTGACGCTCGAGAGATTTTCACATGCATAAAAAGCCATCTCGCCGATGGCGGTTACCTTGCTGGACATGGTGACATTTGTCACACCGCTATACATGAACGCAATTTCGCCGATGGTGGTGACCGAGTCGGCGATGACGATACCGGTCCTGTCAACAATGGTGACTCGTAGGTCTGTTCTGCTGCTTAATTCTTTAACTTTTTCGTCGATACGCGGTTTTGGTACAAGTCCAGACATATCGTAATAGATAAGTTCTTCCACGATTTTAGCCTGGCTGAGCATCGACGCTTTGAGTCCGGCAATATTATGCTGATAAAAAAACCACAAAATATAGCTGCCGAGCGCAAATAATGTGAAAAGAATGAGAGCTAAAAATGAAACGACAAGGCGGGTGTGCAGGTTGCGGATAAACATGATCGCTTTACCTCCCGGTGAACGTAGTAGTACGCATATTCTTATTATAAATAATGGCGCCCTAAAATGCATATAGTCTGGCTATTATTTATCCTGTAAGAAAGTATAACTTTCCGCCTGGATAAGGGCAACAT
>WRDE01000116.1 GCA_009783605.1 Oscillospiraceae bacterium | reverse complement strand
TGTCAATTTTCAATTATCAATTAGAATACCACTTCCCCCGTATACACCGTCTCCGCGGTCCCGGTCAGCGTCACCGTCTCATCGGTATACCGGACAATGAGGTCGCCGCCGCGTAGTTTTACTTTGATATCGGTATCCTTTTCGCAATACCCCATCTCCACCGCCGCCACCGCCGCCGCGCAGGCGCCGGTACCGCAGGCCCAAGTCTCGCCAGAGCCGCGTTCCCACACCCGCATTTTGAGGGTATTTTTATCCAGCACCTTTACGAATTCGGTGTTGATCCGTTGGGGGAATTTTTCGAAATTTTCAAATTTCGGCCCCAATTTTTCCAGATCCAGCACATCCGGGTTCGGCACAAACACCACGCAATGGGCGTTCCCCATCGAGACACAGGTGATCCGGTATTCCCCGGCGCCGATATTGACCGGGCGGTCGACTATTTTATCCCCGTCAAAATCCGCCGGGATCGCCGCCGGCGCCATTACGGCGGGTCCCATATCGGCGGTGGCGCGTTTGACCTGACCGTTGTATTTTTGCAGCTTTACCTGCTTGACGCCGGCCAGCGTTTCGACGGTGAGCGTCTCCCGTTCGACAATTTTGTTGTCGTAAAGGTATTTCGCCACACAGCGGATGGCGTTGCCGCCCATCCGTCCCTCGCTGCCGTCCAAGTTGAAGATCCGCATCCGGGCGTCGGCTTTTTCGGACGGGCAGATCAGCACCACCCCTTCCCCGCCGATCCCGAGATGCCGGTCGGAGAGCGCCAGCGCCAGCCCCGCAGGGTTGTCGATCGACCGTTCAAGACAGTTGAAATAGATGTAATCATTGCCGCAGCCCTGCATCTTGGTAAACGGCAGCCGGGCGGCGGCGGTGCGCATACTGTTGATGTCGATCAGCTCGGTGTTGGCGACGGTATATTTGCCCCGCAGCGAATCGGCGATAGCGTTGGCGGTATCAATGGAGGTGAGGCAAGGGATGTTGCGCTCCACCGCTTTGCGCCGGATGATCACGCAGTCCCTTGTCGGGATTCTGCCTTTGGAAGAAGTTGAAACGATGAAATCCACCCTGCCGCTCTCCAACAGTGTGAGCGGATTGACATCCGATTCGTGGATCTTGTCGATCTTTTCCACCGGCAATCCGTTTTCGCGGATACAGGCGGCGGTTCCCTTGGTGGCATAGAGGGTGAAGCCCAGCTCATGGAACTTTTTCGCCACATCCGGCAGCTCTTTTTTATCGCTGTCGCGGATGGTGAAGAATACCCCGCCGCCGGTGCGCTTCATTTTATACCCTGCCGCCGCCAGCCCTTTATACAGCGCCTCGTCCAACGATTTCGCCAGCCCCAGCACCTCGCCGGTGGATTTCATCTCGGGCCCGAGATGGGTGTCGACGTTGGCCAGCTTTTCAAAGGAGAACACCGGCACCTTGACCGCCACATACGGGGTGATCGGATACAATCCGGTGCCGTAGCCCATATCCCGCAGCCGCTCGCCCAGCATCGCCCGCACCGCCAGATCCACCATCGGCACGCCGGTCACCTTGCTCAGATACGGGATGGTGCGGGAGGAGCGTGGGTTGACCTCGATCACATACAGCTCATTGTGATAAATCAAATACTGGATATTGATCAGCCCGCGGGTATCCAATGCCACCGCCAACCGCCGGGAGCAGTCGATCACCCGCTCCGCCATCTCGTCGGGGATATTCCATGCGGGATAGACGGCGATCGAGTCGCCGGAATGGATACCGGCCCGCTCGATATGCTCCATGATACCGGGAATCAGGATTTCTCCCCCTCCCCCAAGGGAGGGGCATCCGTCACAGATGGCGTCGATCTCGATTTCTATGCCGTTCAGGTATTTGTCGATCAGGATCGGGTTTTCGATATTCTGCGCGAGGATAATGGCCATATATTCGCGGACGTCGTCTGTATTGAAGGCGATGATCATATTTTGGCCGCCCAGCACATAGGACGGGCGCAGCAGCACCGGATAGCCGATCCGGTCGGCCGCCGCCAGCGCCTGTTCGGTGGTCATCACCGTCTGCCCCTGGGGGCGTTTGATATCCAGCTGCTCCAACAGCGCGTCGAACCGCTCCCGGTCCTCGGCGCGGTCGATGCTGTCGGCGGAGGTGCCGAGGATGCGGACCCCCTGGCTGTCCAAAAATTTGGTCAGCTTGATGGCGGTCTGTCCGCCGAAGGCCACCACCACTCCGTAGGGCTGTTCGGTGGCGATGATGCCCATCACATCCTCCGGCGTCAGCGGCTCAAAATAGAGACGGTCGGCGGTATCAAAATCGGTGGAAACGGTTTCGGGGTTGTTGTTGACGATAACCACTTCATACCCGGCTTTTTTCAGCGCCCAGACACAGTGAACCGACGCGTAATCGAATTCAATGCCCTGTCCGATCCGGATCGGGCCGGCGCCGAAGACGATGACGGTTTCCGTCTCGTCCGCGGACAAGGCGGCTTTATCGGATTTTTTCGCGGCAATGAATTCCGCCGCCTCGTTTTCTTCATCATAGCAGGAGTAGAAATACGGCGTCAGCGCGGCAAATTCCGCCGCGCAGGTGTCTACCATCTTATAGGAGGGATACCGCCTGTTGATTATCGCTTTGCCGGACAGCCGTTCGATCACCTTATCCGGAAACCCCATCTTTTTGGCCCGCAGATACCGCAGGTCGTCCAACGGCCGGGAAGCCAGCTCCCGCTCCATCGCGGTCAGATTGTTCAGCTTATGCAAAAACCAGCGGTCGATCATGGTGATTTGGTGTATCTCATCCACCGTGACGCCGCGCCGCAGTGCCTCATAGACCACAAACAGCCGCTCATCGTCGCAGATATGCAGCTTTTTGGCGATCTCGCTGTCGGTATACGCCGCCAGCGCGGGGGTGCGCAGGCTGTCCCGGCCGATCTCGGCGCCCCGCACCGCCTTCATGATCGCCTCCTCAAAGCTCTGGCCGATCGACATCACCTCGCCGGTGGCCTTCATCTGGGTGCCGAGATTGCGCTTGGCGTAGACGAATTTGTCGAAGGGGAATCGGGGCAGCTTGACCACGATATAGTCGATCGACGGCTCGAAGCAGGCGTAGGTGGTGCCGGTCACGGCGTTTTTAATCTCGTCTAACGTATACCCGATGGCGATCCGGGCCGCCACCTTGGCGATGGGATAGCCGGTGGCTTTGGACGCCAGCGCCGAGGAGCGGGAGACACGGGGGTTGACCTCGATCACCGCGTATTCAAAGGATGTGGGATGCAGCGCGAACTGCACGTTGCAGCCGCCCTCTACCCCCAGCGCGTGGACGATCGCCAGCGCCGACGAGCGCAGTATCTGGTATTCCTTGTCCGACATAGTTACCGCCGGCGCCACCACGATGGAGTCGCCGGTATGCACCCCCACCGGGTCGACGTTTTCCATACTGCAAACCGTGATGGCGTTACCCTTGCTGTCCCGGATCACCTCAAATTCGATCTCTTTCCATCCGGAGATACACTTTTCGACCAAGATCTGTCCGATCGGCGATTGCTGGATGCCGCCCCGGGCGATCTCACTCAATTCCTCTGCGGTTTCGGCGATACCGCCGCCGGCGCCGCCCATGGTAAACGCCGGGCGGACGATGACGGCGTACCCGATCTCATCGGCAAAGGCCAGCGCGTCCTCCACCGTGGTGACCACCTTGGACGGGATCGACGGCTGACCGATGCTGTCCATCGTGTCCTTGAACATCTGCCGGTCCTCGGCTCTGTCGATGGTTTCCGGCCGGGCGCCCAGCAGCGTCACCCCGTGTTGCTCCAGAAAACCCTCCTTCGCCAGCTTCATCGACATGGTCAGACCGGTCTGGCCGCCCAGCGTCGACAGCAGGCTGTCGGGGCGTTCCTTGATGATGATCCGCTTGATGGTCTCTAATGTCAGCGGCTCGATATAGATGTGGTCGGCCATCGCGTTATCGGTCATGATGGTCGCCGGGTTGGAGTTGACCAATACCACATCCAACCCCTCGGCTTTCAGCGCCCGGCAGGCCTGGGTGCCGGCATAGTCGAATTCGGCCGCCTGGCCGATCACGATCGGGCCGGAGCCGATCACCATGACTTTTTTCAGTTTCGGATTCAACGGCATTATCTGCGACCTCCCATCATTTGCACAAATTGATCGAACACAAACAGCGTGTCCTGCGGCCCGGCGGCACCTTCGGGATAAAACTGCGTCGAAAAGGCCGGCCGGTCGGTATAGGTTATCGCTTCGCAGGAGCCGTCGTTGACGTTGACGCCGGTCACCTCTGCCGTTGCGGGGAGCGACGCGGCGTCCACCGCGTAGCCGTGGTTCTGCACGGTTATGTATACCCGTCTGTTTCCGGTATACCTGACCGGCGCGTTTTCGCCCCGGTGGCCGTATTTCATCCGCTCGCACCGCCCACCGGCCGCCATCGCCATCAGCATATGCCCCAGCGAGATGCCGAGGGTCGGGATGTTTTTGTCCCGCAGAATTTTCAGCTGCTCCACAATTTCGGGATACTCCTCCGGCGAACCGGGACCGTTGGAGATGACTACCCCGTCCGGCTTCAGCCCGGCGATCTCCGCCGCCGCCGTTGCCGCCGGCAGCACAGTCAGCGCGCAGCCGCGTTCGCTCAGCTCGTGCAGCACGCTCTTTTTGATTCCCAGATCCAGCACCGCCACCTGATATTTGGCATTTTCGGCCGGCATGGCATACGCTTTTTGGGTGGTGACCGCGTATACCGGCCGGCCGGCAGCGGTTTCCTCCGCACAGTTATCAAGATGATCCACAATCTGGGCAGTCATGGCGCCGTGGTCCCGCACCGCCTTAGTCAGCGCCCGGGTATCCAATCCGCAGAGGCCCGCTACCCCCTGTGACTTTAAAAAAATATCAAGATTCCCTTCACTGCGAAAGTTGGAAGGTTCTTGACACCATTCTCGAACGATATAGCCCTGTGCATGTACTGTCTCGGATTCAAAATCCTCCGGTATCACACCGTAGTTGCCGATCAGCGGAAATGTCTGGGCAATGATCTGTCCCTTTGCGCCGGGGTCTGTCAATGTCTCTAAATACCCGACGGTGGAGGTGGTAAATACCAGCTCGCCGGACACCTCGCCGACGGCGCCGAACCGT
Organism: Oscillospiraceae bacterium; assembly: GCA_009783605.1. Classification (GTDB taxonomy): domain Bacteria; phylum Bacillota; class Clostridia; order Oscillospirales; family Acutalibacteraceae; genus WRDE01. The sequence goes on along the minus strand of WRDE01000116.1, from coordinate 1,588 downwards.
TCTCCCTCAAATACCCTGCCGTTTTCCAATACCAAATATGCCTTTTGCGCCATATAGCATCCCTTCCTTTCTCCCTTACACATTTCAATAAATACTACACGAACGGGGGTTGGTTTGTCAAGTGCTTTTTAAAAAAATTAACAAAAACGCCGAACAAGTAAAGCCGGTTATTCCGCTTCATGTGATTTCCCATACCTTCCGGGCTTTGATCTCCTGATACATCGCCAGATAGCTCCGGTGCCGCGACGCCTGTATGCGGCCGTCTTTTACCGCTTTTAATATCCGGCAGCCGGTCTCAACGGTATGGGAACAGGAGGAAAAGCGGCACGCCCCCTCCACCCGGGTGAAATCCCGGAAGCATTCCGGCAGCGTATCTTTTAATATCGGGGTGTCGATCTCCAGTGAAGAAAAACCGGGAGTGTCGGCAATATATCCGCCGTTATCCAATTTATACAGTGAAACGGTACGGGTGGTATGCCGCCCGCGGCCGAGTTTACGGCTGATTTCACCGGTGGGCAGCGCCAGCCCCGGACAGATCAGATTCAGCAGGGTGGTTTTACCGACGCCGGAGTTGCCTGTAAAGGCAGACAGCTTTCCAGCAAACAGCGGCAGCATCGGCGTCACCGATCCCGGATCTTCAGACGAAACGGTAAAGACAGCGAAACCGCTGCGGCGGTAACATTCCGCCAGCGGTTCGCCGCTTTCCAGATCGGTCTTATTGATCACGATTACCGGTTCGATCCCGTTATATTCTGTAATGGCAATCAGCTTGTCAATCACCTGCAGCCGTGGCGCGGGATCGGCCGTTGACGCAACGATAAACAGAGTATCCAGATTGGCCACCGGCGGGCGGACCAGACTGTTGCGCCGCGCCGTCACCGCTTCCACCGTGCCCTGCTGCTCATCCTGCACCGAGATTTCGGCGATATCTCCCGCCAGCGGGGTGATCCCCTCCCGGCGAAAGACGCCCCTGGCCCGGCATTCAAAAACAGCGGCAGCGGTTTCCACATAGTAGAAACCGCCGACACAGCGCAGTATTCTTCCGGTCAGTCTTTTATCCATCGGTTTTTGTTGTCGTGACTTCCGGATCAATAGCCGATATGGTTGCCGTCGTCCCCTCTCCAGTCGTCTCGACAGTCGGATCGGTGGTATGCTCGGTAGTATGTTCGGTGGTTTGTCTGGTGGTGGTACGCTCGGTGGTGGTCTGGGTGGTCGTGGTCCGGGTGGTATATGTGGTGGTCGCGTTAAAAGTGGGTTCATGCTTCATTATCAACACCGAATCCCGCTCCCCGTCGACACTGCCGTATACGCCGTACTCACAATAGAGCTGATAATCACTGGGTGCTGCCGGCATGTTGTTCACCGTTATCGGCGCAATCAGAATGGTCACTCTATAGTAGGTTTTCCGCTCGGCAAAGGGGATGCTGACCATCCGGTCGGGATGATTGGCGGCGACTAAATTTCTCAGTTTTGTTGTATATTGCATATCGGTTTGTTCTTCGTTGTCGATATATACCTTCAAATTGACCGGCAGCTGATAATCCGGGAGCTGGACGTCTAATGTGATATCTTTGAAGCCGGAGGCGAC
>WRDE01000115.1 GCA_009783605.1 Oscillospiraceae bacterium | reverse complement strand
TCCGCGCTGTCCACGATGCCGGTACCGTCCTTGTCCATCATCGCCTTTTTGCTGTATTCAATCAGCAGGTCGATGGTCCATTCGCCGTTTTGGACCAGTTCATAGGGATCCGGCAGCTGCAGCTCCCGCCAGATATCGAAGTTGAAGTTGAGTATCCAGGTATACACGGCGTCGAAGATGAAGGAACCGCCGCCGGCATAGGTTTTGTCTTTTATCGTCGATATCTTGCGGATATTCTGGTTCCACCAGATATTGTTCCAGTTGGTGCTCAGCAGATTGAGATCCAGCATCAAATCCGAACCCAGCAGCTTACCGAAGTGCCATTTGGTGGCGCAGATGATGTCGGCATATTTTTCCCCCGCCGCGATTTCCGGATACGCCTCATCCCACACGCCGCCCGGACTGGTCTGGTGAAAATTGATGGTGCAGTTAAAATTCTGCTCCACGTTATCCAACACCCGCTGCCAGGCGTCGTTATAGGGATTGCTCTCCTCCTGCCGCTGCCAGCGCCCGCCGTTAAAATCCGCCACGATAAATTCATGGCCCTCAAAATCTACATGCTCCGGTTCGAGATCCGGGCGGAGCAGTTTTTCGCCGCCGACCCCCCGGCCTTTTTTGTTATTACAGCCGGCGCACAGCGGGAGTATCAACAGCAGCACCGCCGTCAGCGCGATAATACGCTTGATCATAACTGTCACAGCCCCTCCCGGTTTATTCATTGCCCGAAAACGCCTGATCTCTTGTCAGATCCTCAAAAAATTTATCCAGCGCGATGTTGACCTGATCCTTCCGCATCTCCACTGAGGAGGAGAAATCGTTGACGCCGCCGAACATGGTGTCGAAAACCAAGCTCATCGGGCTTCTGAAGACGTCCTTGACGTTCTGCATCAGCAGCGCCATATCATACTGCCCGGAATGGCAGACATAATCGGCCACGATCTGGGCGTCCTGCGGATGCCGCCAGTAGGTTTCCTCATAATCCGGCCAGTAGATATCCTCCAGATCCAATCCGTAAAATCCCAGTGCGTCTAACAGGATGCCGACCTTGTCCAAATCCGCGTTGGTTTTGGTGACGCCGAAAACCGAGGCGTTGTGGTCGACGCCGCTCATATAGCTTTCCTGCTCCACGCTGGCCTTCGGCATCGGCACCACGCACCAGTCGGCATCCATATCCCGCAGGGCGCCCATACCCGGCATCCCGCCCAAAAACAGGCATCTGCCATCCATAAACATCTGGGCCCGCCGGGCAACCCCGTCCACCCCTTCGCCGGTGAAAAAGCTGTTTTTGGCAACCGATTTGTCATCTTTATTCATTTTACGCATTTTTTCAACAAAATCAAAAGTCCCCGCCCCCTGGCAGTCCATCTGCAGTTTGCCGTTTTTTTCGATAAAGTAGTGGTTGCCGCCGCTCATATACAGCGCCCGGGCGAAATCCCCGTCCGGCGCGGCGATCCCCCAACGGTCGTCTACCGTATCCACGGTACCGTTGCCGTCCATGTCCAACAGCGCCTTTTTGCTGAATTCCATCAGCCGGTCGATGGTCCATTCGCCGTTTTCCACCAATTCATAGGGATCCGGCAGCTGCAGGTCATGCCAGACGTCCAGATTGACATAGAACAGCCAGGTCTGGGCGGCGTCGAAAATGAAGGACCCGTTGGCGGCAAAGGTCTTGCCCTGCAGCGTCGCGATCTCCCGCAGATTCTGGTTCCACCACCGGTTGTTCCAGTCGGTGCTCAGGATATTGAGATCCGCCATCAAATCGGCGCCGATCAGCTTGCCGAATTCCCATTGGGTGGCGCAGAGGATATCGGCATATTTATCTCCCGCCATAATCTCCGGCAATGCGCTGTTTTTCATCTCATCCGCTTTTTCATTATGGAATTTGATGGTGCAGTTGAACTTTTCTTCCACATTGTCCAGCAGATATTGCCAGGCGTCGTCGTAAGGGGTGCCGTTGTTGTTCCGGTTCCAGCGTCCGCCGTTGAAATCCACCACGACGAATTCATGGCCGCCGAAATCCACCGCTTCCGGTTCTCCTTCCCGGCTTTTAGTGTTGTTCCTCCCGAAGATGCCGCCGTTTCCGCAGCCGGCGCAGAGTGTGATAACCAACAGCGCCGCCGCCGTCAGTGCCAGAATACGCTTACCCATATGTATGCCTCGCCTTTCCCAGAATTTTATTTCTCAATAATAACGCGTCCAAATTTCAAAGATATACAAATTTATATCCCTATTTATATAGTATATCGTGAATCCCGACAAAATGCAAGAGAAAATTTTGTGATTGAGGCGTTTTAATAATTATTAAAAATCTCACAAAAATTTTATCGAAAAGGGCAATAAATTGATGATTTTAAAGAATTTATAAAGATTTTTAAAAACCTCTTGATTTTCCGTATATTGTGCGTATAATATAAGTCTGCATTACATCTACACTACATCTTGTATTTTTTCAAAAGGAGGCGACAAACATGGAGATCACCGTCAGCGGCGGCGAAGTACTGGCTGCCGAGCAGCAGGCTTATGTCGCCTATCTGCAGAATAAACACCACCGCAAGTTGGAGAGCCTCGCGATCACGGTCGACGGCGGCGAGGTGGATCTGCAGTATGTATTCACCGTCACCCCTTTCGAGCGGATCCGCCGGATCACCGGCTATTTAGTGGGGACGCTGGACCGCTGGAACAACGCCAAAGCCGCCGAGGAGCATGACCGGGTCAAGCATTCGGTCTGAAGTTAGTTGATAGTGGATAGTGATTAGTGATTAGGGCTATCGGCTGCATCAAACTGACAATTTAATAATAACCATAAACAAGGGGCGCATAACGCTGAGAGAGAGATTTTTTATCCCTCGACCCTTATAACCTGATCCGGGTAATACCGGCGGAGGGATGTTTTGGTGGAATGACCGTATAGCGGCGCATTTTTTGCCATCAGTCTCTCTGCTGAAAAATAAAGAGAGGCTGATATTTTATGAAAGCAACCAAGCGAAGTAATCTTTCTCCGGGCGGCGGGGCGCTGCGGCTGACCGAAACCGGCATCATGCTGGCGCTGGCAGTGGTGCTGGGGCTGATCAAATTGGTCACGATGCCCTATGGCGGGTCGGTCACCCCGGCGCATATGCTGCCGCTGCTGCTCATCGCGTACCGGCATGGCACGCGATGGGGGCTGTTCGCCGGGGCGGCCTACGGGCTGCTGGAGCTGCTGCTCGGCGGCACCGGCGACTTGAAATACATTTCGGGCGCGGCGATAGCGGTGAGTATACTGGGCGATTATCTGCTGGCCTATGCCGCCGTGGGCTTCGGGGGGATGCTCCGCCGCCGGATTCATCGGCAGTGGGCGGCGCTGTCCGCCGGCGCGGCGTTCGCCTGTCTCCTCCGCTATGCGCTGCATGTGGTATCCGGCGCCATTGCCTGGTGGGAATTCAACCCGACCGCACTGTCCACTTGGGTGTATTCGATGATATATAACGCCACGTATATGGCGCCGGTGACATTGGTGACGGTACTATCCGCTTTTTGGATCGGCACGCTGCTGGATTTCCGCGGAGAAACCATTACCCGGCTTATCCAAACCGGCAAGCCGGCTCGACCGGCGGCCGGCGTACTGCCAGTCATCGGAAAAACCGCGCTGGCGACGGCGGCTATCTATGATATCGCCGTCTTGTTTTTACATATGCAGGACGCCGAAACCGGCCTGTTCAGCTTTGCTGCCATCAGCGCGGCCCCGTGGCCGATTATGGGCATCGTCACCGCCGCCGGTATCGTTGCGCTGACAGCCTGCCTGATGTTTTCAAGACCAGGTACACAAAAATACTTGCCGGATAAATAAAGATATGGTAGAATAATGTTTAATGATACACGGCGGGGAGGGAGCCATACAGTTGAAACAAAAACTTTTTGGAAACAATATTCAGCCGGCCTGCGAGGTCTGCCTGTTCGGGCGGCGGGCGGTGGACGGCAAAACGGTACTCTGCCCCCAGCGCGGCGTGGTACCGCTCTATTACAGCTGCCGCCGGTTCAAATACGATCCGCTCAAACGGATGCCCCGCCGCAACCCGTCGCTGCCGAAACACCGGGCGGAGGAGTTTACGCTGGATTGATAATCAACACATAGACAGTTATAGCTGACGCATTTTTACGCGTCAGCTATAATTATTTTCATTTCATTTGTTTTCTTGCTTATCGCTGAATCCCAAAATATAATCCACGGACACTTTATAATATCGGCAAAGAGTTATCAGGTGCCGGACCGGCAATTCATTCGCCCGCCGTTCATACCGCGCATACATGGTCTGTGATGTATCCAACACTTTTGCTATATCTGCCTGTGTCAAGTCGTTGTCTTCGCGCAATCCGCGCAACCGGTCAATGTAATCAAGCATACGGAAGCACTCCTTTTTTGGTATGCATTGATTTTAACCTAATAAATAAATTTACTATTTGCATTAGTAAACATCTTTACTATAATGGCGGTGGATCCAAAAATTTTTAAGGATTCACATAATAAACGTAAAGGGGATATTTACACATGGCATTTTGTTCTAATTGCGGAAAAGAAATTGGGAAGGAGACTTTATTATGGAATGGGTAATAGTTATAGCCATTGTCATCATTGTTGGGGTCCTCATTGCCAAACGTCCAAAACCAGTTCCGGTCATAACTGACGAAAATGAAATCAAGGCAAAAATTATAGATTGACTTTTTCGCCTCCCGGCGTAGGCCAAAGGATTACTTTTTATAGAAACGATTAAAAAAATGAAAAAATAAACAAACCCGGCAAGCCGTCTCCGCTTGCCGGGCGTTTTTTACCTCAACAACATAATTTTCAATTTTCCATTATCAATTTTCTATTGGATACCATCCCCCTGCTCTTTTGCTTGCGGCCATATACAGTTGAAAAATATAATCCGCTTTGTAAATCCCGCCGTGCTTCCATATCCGCCTCTTTTTGTCACAACATTACGGCGTATGCGCTTTCTCCTTCAATTTCGCTTTGGTCATAAACAGCACCAGCAGCGAGGTATATACGATCAATATCCCCAGCACCAACCAAGACATCACATCCGACTGGGGGGCCATGCTGACCAAGGCCAGCATCGGCGCGCCAAACATGATGGCGGTGCCGCTGCCGGTCAGCAGGTTGTTGGCCGCCGGAGTGGTAAACATCGGGTCGATCTCCCGCAGCAGCAGCACGCCGGAGCTGATGGTGCCGGTCATCATGCCGAACATCGAGACGAAGCCCTCATAGAAATAGTCTTTGTACAGCTTTTTACACATAAACCGTAGATGCAGGAAGGTGGCCACCGCGCCAGCCACCGCCATCAGCACGAAGGGCGCCCACATCCCTTCCAGCTCCTCGATATTGATTGAGGCGATGCCGGTGATGATCATCAGGTCAAAGGCGAAGCCGGAAAACCGCGAGAGCAGATAATTGTTTTGGAACTGCCGGGTCATCAGCTTGTTCTTGCGCAGTTTATTGAAGATCGCCCGCACTAACATGGCCAGCAGCGCGCCGACGATAAAATTGAAGCCCCATAACAGCGTCATGATATCCGGCATATTCACGCCTAACTTGTCCATGAGTAAACCGATGCCGTGGATCAGGAAATAGCTGAGCAGATAGACGCCGAGGATCAGCGCCATCTGGAGGCTGAACCGGTCCACCGATTCGGCGATCGGGATCTCGCCCTTATCCTGGAAGGTATCGACGGCGATCGAGCCGGATTCCGCCTCGGTGTCGGATTTCTTGAATATCCCCTTGCGGCGCAGGACATTGAGATAGATCACACCAATGACGCACGCCACCAAATACCCAACCGCCGCCAGCGACATGGCAAAGGATTTTCCGCCGGCAAATCCGAAATCCCGTTCATACATCGTTCCGATGTTGTTGGCCTGTCCCGGCCCCTGGCCGTAGGCGATCCCCAGCAGCACGCCGGACCCCTTAAAGAATTGCTGCATAACGGTATATCCCAGCCCCAGCGAGATCACCAGGCCGATGGCGCCTTGCAGGGTATAGCAGCTGACGATCAGCGCGCCGCTCTTTGGCCCGGTCAGCCGGTCGGCGCCGGTCTGCTTGGGCGGTGGGATCCGCAGCGACAGCGCGATAAAGCCCAGCGCGATGCCGTGGTAGGTGATCATGTCCAGCGTCGCCGAGTAGATCGGATCCAGCCCGCAGATGCGCATCACCAGCATCAGAAAGCCCGCCAGCACGGCGGTCGGCATCAGCGATTTGCGGATAAACGGCACCTTGCGGCCCAGGACATTTGCGATCAGCAGTACCCCGGCGATGGCCCCCATCTCCAGCAGGAAGTTCCATAAAGCGGTGTTGGCCGATGAAAAATCGGTCAATTCTTTTGCCTCAGGCATTTCTGTTACCCTTCTTTCAGAATTTTTAAGATCTCCATATATTTCAGCACGCTGCGCGGAACGGCGCTGCGGACCTCATATTGCTTGCCGCCCTTCAGCGCGAACAGCATGGTCATCCGGTCAACGGTCACTAACTTGTCGATCTGATCCAGCGGCACCGTCAGTCCGGCGCAGGTAAACGCCGAACGGGTGATCGCCATCGGCCCTTCGCCGACAAGGCTGATGCCGGTTCCGGCGTCCACTTCATACAACTGCTGGTTTTCATCCCCGCAGATCGGCCGGTCCCCGGCGGCGGCGACAATCTCTTTCAGCTTTCCGGTCTGCCAGCGGTCCCATTCGGTAACGG
>WRDE01000114.1 GCA_009783605.1 Oscillospiraceae bacterium | reverse complement strand
GCGGACTATAACGCGGCGTTCCGCGGCGCGGCCCGGCAGAACGCCGACAGCTATCTCGGCACCGGCACCGTCACCGGCACCACCGGCGCGTTGAGCAACGCCGCGGTCAACACCGGCGTCAAGGCCGGCAACAACCAGGGCCTGAACGGCTGGGCCATCGGGACCGGCACCTGGCCCTACCGGGCGGGCGCGCCCGAGACCGATACCCATTCCGGACCCGGCACCGGCGGCATGACCACCAGCCTGTTCTGGGAATACTACGACTTCACCCGGGATCCGAACATTCTGAAGGACGTCACCTATCCGGCGGTGTCCGAGATGGCCAACTTCCTGTCCAAAACCTTAGTCAAAGCGGGCGATACCTTTTTGGTGAAGGAGTCCGCGTCCCCGGAACAGAACGGGAAGAACCAGAACCATCCCGGAACCCGCCCGGATTATTACCGCACCATCGGCACCGCTTTTGACCAGCAGATGGTATACGACGTGTACCGCACCGCGCTGGCCGGTATCGACGCGCTGAAGGCCAATTTCACGGCATCCCAGCTGACCGGGCTGCTCGGCTTTGACCAGGCCCTGTTCAACAGCGCCTTCGCCAACTACGGCAACCTGCCGGTATACAACAACCCCATCAACAGCTACAGCACCAGCGTTATCAACAATCCGAACGGCAAGCTCGGCACTGTGTATACCAGCTTCGAGAATCTGCTCAAGGACCAGATCAACAAATTGGAGCCGGTCATCATCGGCCGGAGCGGGCAGGTCAAGGAATACCGCGAGGAGAGTTTCTATCTCGTCAACGGGGCTACCGGCGCTTCTATCGGCGACCCGACCCACCGCCACATCTCCAACCTGATCGGGCTGTATCCCGGCACCGTCATCAACAGCACCACACCCCACTGGTTCGACGGCGCCAAGGTGACCCTCAACGAACGCGGCGACGGCGGCACCGGCTGGGCTATCGGCCACAAATTCAACTTCTGGGCGCGGATGGCCGACGGCAACCGGGCATACGCACTCTACCGCAATCTGATCCGCACCAGCGTTTATGAAAACCTCTGGGGGATGCACGCCCCGTTCCAGATCGACGCCAACTTCGCCGCCACCGCCGGCGTGGCCGAGATGCTGTTGGGCAGCCACGAGGGCTTCATCTCGCTGCTGCCCTCCCGCCCCGACAAATGGGCTACCGGCTCCTTCCGCGGCCTGACCGCCCGGGGCGGCTTCGAAGTGGACGCGGTATGGAGCAATCAGCAGGCGCAGCAGTTTGCCGTGAAATCCAACGCCGGCGAGGTCTGCGCGCTGAAATATTTCAATATCGCCGGCGCGGTCGTGAAGGACTCCAAAGGCAATACCGTCAGCTTCACCGCCGACGGCACCGATCTGATCAGCTTCCCCACCGTCAAGGGGGAGACCTATACCGTCACCGATATCCCGGCCTTCACCAAGACCGCGCCCCCCGCCGACCTGCAGCTGTCCACCAACAGCGCCGGCGCGCAGCTGAGCTGGAATGCCAGCCCGGACGCGGCCAGCTATAATGTCTATGTGGCCGAGGGGAGCCAGCCGGATTACACGCTGCTGGCCAACGTGGGCGAGGAGCTGGATTTCACCGCGCCGAAAAACGGCACCTATGCGGGCGGCTTCCAGTTCTCGCCGACCGCCGATCAGTTCACCTTCCGGGTCACCGCCGTGGCGGCTGACGGCCGGGAGAGCGAAGGGGTCACCCAGCTGCTGATCCCGCCGCTGGCCCCCGCATCGGCGGCCGGCGTATTCGGCTCCGGCGGCGTGCTGGGCGTCACGGTCACGCTGGATCCCCGCGCGGTGGCCAGCTCTTACAAGCTGTATGAGCGGGTCGGCACCACCTCTACCTATAATCAAATCGCGGTCAGCGACTATCCCATCCTCTACGCCACCGGCACCGACAGCGCCCGGGAATACTATGTGACCGCCTATAACGCCTTTACCGGCGAGAGCGCCCGGGCCCGGGTGACGCCGCAGACGACCCAGCCGGCGATCGACAACGTGTTCAAGGGCAAGCCGTTCACCTTTGCCGCCAAGGGCGGGGTGGATGTCGCCCTTGACAGCCATCCGATCGCCCGGATCGTCGACGGAGACCGCACCTCCCGTTTCGCGATGGACGACGGCAAGTGGAACAATGTCGCCTCCCCCCGCACCTTTACGCTGGAGATCGATCTGCTGAACGAATACGCGCTGGATTCGATCACCTTCTATGAGTTCCAGGAGCGGACCACCACCTATGAGTTCCGGGTCTGGTCCCAGGGCAAATGGACCGACATCCCCGCCTCCGGTTGGTCCAAAAGCGCCGTGACCTCCCAATCCAACCCGGAAAATACCCGGATCTACACGATAACCTTCACCAATCCCAAGCCGGTCGCCGAAAAGATACAAGTCATCCTCGGCGGCAACAGCGCCCCGACCTTCTATGAGATCGAATGCAAGACCGCGGTGACCGCGGCGGTGGACAAATCCGCGCTGCTGGCGCTGATCCACGAGGCCGACGCGGTGGACCGGCAGAAGGGGTTCGGGGTCAACTGGCCGCCGGCCAAGTATACCGAGTATACCACGGCCAAATCCAACGCGCTGACCACCCTGACCTCCGGCGCGGCCGACCAGAACCGGGTCAACGCCAACATCACCGCGCTGCGGGCCATCCTGGATCAGGCGGACGCCCTGTCCCGGGCCGCGCTGCCGGATCTGATCGCCAAAGCCGAAGCGTATATCGCCGGCAAGACCGGGCTGGAAAAGCAGGTGGCTCAGGCGCTGATCAACACCGTGCTGGCGGAGGCCAAGGCGGTCACATCCGCCGCCCCGCTGGCCGACGTACACACGGCGCTCTATAAGCTGAATACCGCGCTGAATAAAGCCGACGCCGAGATCGGCGCCCGGACCGCGCTGTTCGGGCTGATCGCCGACGCGGCACAGTTCCTGCAGAATATGAATACCTCCAGCCCGCTCCACGATCCGGTGCTGGAACAGGAGATCAAGGACGCCAAGGCATTCGCCGAGCAGGTTTCGGCGGCCGACAGCCCGATGGCGGCGCTGTCCGAGGTGCTGTTCGCGGCAAACCGGCTGCAAAAAGCTATGGACGCGTACACGACGGCCGCCGGCGCCGAGCTCACCTTATCCCTGCCCGACGGCGGCATCTTCACCGCGGCGCAGACCCTGACCCTGACCTGCCCCAGCGGCAACATCACCGATTTCTACTACACGATTGACGGCAGCACCCCCACCACCGCCTCCCGGAAGGTGTTGGATAAAGCCATCTCGCTGCCCCACGGGTTCTACACCCTGAAAGCCGCCGGCTTCATCAACAACGCGGCGGTCACCAATATCGCCGAAGCGAAATTCTTCGTGGTGAAAACCGACAATGTGGTCCGCGGCGCGACTATGACCGCCACCAGCTCCCTCGCCGACCCGCCGGTCAGCGTCCCCGAATTCGCGCCGGCCAGCGCGGCGGACGGCAGCGTCAGCAGCCGCTGGGCCAACCAGGGCGGCAGCCCCATGTGGCTGCAGGCGGATATCGGCCGGCAGGTCACGGTGGATACCGTCATCATCCATGACTTCCTCGAAGCGGTCGACCCGACCACCCGGTTGGGATCGAATTTCACAATTCAGGTACAGTCCGGCGCCAGCTGGCAGACCCTCTATACCGGCAGCGCGGAGATCATCGGCACCGTTCCGCTGGGCTCGGCCGCCGGCATCACCGGCGGCCTGAAACAGCGGGCCGGCGAACAGCGGCAGGTATACGCCATCAAGCTGGCGGCGCCGGTCACCGGCCAGGTGTTCCGGCTCAACGACATGGGCGGCGGCGCCACCATCTGGGAATTCGAGCTGTATGAGCCGGATACCACCCCGCCCCCCTCCAACGACGCAAACCTCTCGGCGCTGAGCGTCAGCCCGGGAACCCTGACCCCGGCCTTTAACCCGGCCACCCTGAACTATGCGGTTTCGCTGCCGGCCGGTACCAACAGCATCACGGTCAGCGCAACCGCAAATCACGCGGAGGCGAAAATATCCGGCGACGGGGTGAGAGCGCTCATCCCCGGCGTCAACACCCTGCCGGTCGCGGTACTCGCCCAGGACGAAACCACCACCAGAACCTATACCATCACCGTCACGGTCGGCGAACCGCTGCCGGGTACCCCGCCGACCATCACCGGCCCCGCCGGCATGACGGTCCGGGGCAAATATGAGGCGGTGTCGACCGATCCTTTCGTTATCGGCGGTACCGCGCCGGTCACCGTGACAAAAACCTCCGGCGACGGCAAAATCGTCTGGAACAGCGATACCCTGTCCTTGGATATCCAGGCCGGGCTTGCGCCGGGGGTGTATGAAACCGTGCTGAAAGCCTCCAACGGCATCGCTCCGGACGCGGAATGCACCTTTATCCTGACCGTCGCGCTGCCTTGGGGCAATGTCAGCGGCAGCGGCACACTGAACATCTCCGACGCCCGGATGGTGCTGCAGCATCTGGTGGATAAAATCAAATTGAGTGAGGAGCTGCAGGATCTGGCAGACGTGGACGGCAAAGACGGCGTCACCATCACCGACGCGAGGCTGATTCTGCAAAGGTTAGTAGAGAAGATACCGGCATTCCCAAGGGAAATAACCCCGTAGGTTAATAAGTTAATAAACCCCGCATTAACCCCTGCATACCGCAGGGGTTAATGCGGGTTTTAGGTGGAATGACTATACTTAAGTTATTGACATTGCCCCGAAGCGCCGGGGGATTGTCCAGTTGTTTCATCAAGATTTGTTGCAACGGTGTTTATTTAAATCAGTTTGCCCGGAATTGCGGATAATTCAAAAGTTAATGGCGAAAATACTTGACCAAATCACTTGAAGATGTTAAAATAGATGCGAAGAGGTGAGATGAATGCCGTTTTCAGATAATATGTATGCCAACATAACCGATCCGGCGTTGGATGAGTTTGCCGATCTTGAGAGAGAAATTGACGCGCTGTGGAGCGGTCTGCCGTCTTCCTCCGCTCCGGATCCGGTCCTCGGTGAAATACTCAGCATCCTCAAAAACAGGGAGGAACCGGAAGAATCAAAGATCAAAGATAAGCATTTACGGGTGCTCAGCAAACAGCATCTGTTAGAGATGATCTTAGATATGGATAAAGAGATTCAACAGCTGAAAGAGGAAAACAGGCAGTTGATTCAGGTGTTCCTGGCCGGCCGGGACAGGCGGTGAAAAATATGTCGAAAAAGAGACAGGATACCATACGCCAACAGATTAAAATACTGGGACGCCCGCCCCGTGATATGGTCGAACGGGAGATCGCCCGTTTGAAGCGGCGCAAAGCATACAAACGGGTGATGCGCGGTATCCTGATCAGCCTGGTCCTGCTTATTGCCGTTATCACCATTGTCATGAATCTGTGGATAGCCGTTTTACAGGTCAACAGCTCCGGCATGAAGCCGCTGTTAGAGATGGATGAAATCGTCCTGGTTATCCGGACCGAAGCTTTGGAAAAAAACGATGTTATCGCCTGTTATCACAACGGCACACTCCAAATCAAACGCATCGTCGCCGTAGCGGGTGAAGCGGTATCCATCGATGCCGACGGTGTGGTTTCGGTCAACGGGGAGGAATTGGATGAGCCGTATGTCGCCGAACCGAATCTGGGCGACGGCGATATAGACTATCCCTTTTTAATACCTGCCGGAACCGTTTTTGTCCTGGGCGACAACCGGTTGCAGTCGATGGACAGCCGCAGAAGTGAATTCGGACCGGTCAGCCGGGAAAAGATCCTCGGCAAGGTGATTTACAGGATATGGCCCCTTTCGCGCTTTGAGCCTGTTGCGTAGCCGGGAATCTGGCGTGAAAGATATCCATCAGAGTATCCGACTGCGCGAGACTGTCGGCCGGCTGTATGACGGCAAAAACCAAAACGGCGGTGCAGGTCAGCAATAAAAGCCCCGGCCAGAATTTTTTCCCGCTGGCCGCGATGACGCCCGGCAGAAAAAGCAATGCCGGCAGCGTGATGACGGCGAACAGTATATACCACGGGAAAGCCGCCGCCTCCACCGCCGGGACAATACCGCCGAAAGCGATGCCGGCAACACAGCCAAAAAAGCCTATTCCCGGCAGCACCCGGCCGCCGCAGCGCCCCAGCGCCGCAAACAGCATTGCCAGCAGCGGCAGGCCGATCAGACAGCCCCAGGCGTCCCAGGATAACCCGGTTACGGCGGTTGACGGCAGTATCCCGAAAAAGATCAATCCGGCAACACACCCCAGCGCCGCGGCGGCCAGCGCCAGCAGTCCTGCCGCCGCGCCCCGGTCAGTTAGTGAAAAGCGTCTGTTTTTGTCAAGGTAGCGGTGTTTTATCAGGCCATACGCCATGCCGGAAAAAACCGCCGCCATGATCGGAAACCCGAACAGCGCGATCCAGACGGCGGCGGAATGGAGAAGCTCGCCGCCGAAGATATTGATCAAAAAGAAAACGGCCGCCGCCCCTGTTCCGGTCAGAAGGATACACCAGAAGGCGGGCCCGCCTTTTTTCAGTATACAGTAGAGAATAAACGCGGCAAAACCTGTCAAAGCGGTGACCGCGGCGAAGGCGGTCATGGCGATGATACCTGTGTTTCCCTGGAGCGCGGTAAACGCGTGGAGGAAAAGGGTTATCCCGCCGGCAATCAACGCAACAAGCGCCGCCGCGACAAGTACCGCCGCGGTATTCTTTATGCTGTTTTTCCATGTTTTCGCTT
>WRDE01000113.1 GCA_009783605.1 Oscillospiraceae bacterium | reverse complement strand
TATTTGCCAAGAACCAGCATATCGGCTACTGCGCTCAATAATGATATATTGCCGTTTTCCGCATCGTGAATTACCTTGTGAAAATCGTAAGATTTGCCGTCAACTGTAATAATTTGTGGTTGGTTCATGAGAATTTCTCCTTTATATAATATTAAGATGTTGATTCCACCCGCGCTTTAATCAAATACCGAAGTCACGATAATACCCGTCCTTTTCGATTTGCTCTTGTCGTAACTTTTCGTTTTCTTGAATTACCTGCGCTTCTCGGTTTTCGGCTTCCTGTATTAACGCGAAACCTATTGCCCCCTGCACAACATTACCGAATGATGAATAATCGTCATCGTTACTGGATGATCTGCCACCAGAAGAACTGCCGCTTGAAGAAGAACTTCCGTCATCTCCAAGAAGTACAGAAATAAAAACAATCGCAAAGAAGCCTAACGCCCACGGCGCAAGAAGTTTTATCAGTCCCCAAATTAGATCCCAAAGAATATCCATTTTGACACATCTCCTTTTGATTTTTTGATTTTTTTGACGTTTGTTTTATCTCCAAACCTCATAAATATGGAGCCGTCAGCAGGGTTCCCCGCGCGCCGCGGATGATTCCCCCTGCTGGCGGCTCCCGCGCAGCAAAAAAAACACACAGGGATAATACACCCCATGTGCCTGAAAATTCAAACAATGACAACCTGATTGACGGATTTGGGTATACCGTGGTATACTAAAGGGGCCAAAGTGCCGTGAATGCGGTTGTTTTTGGGGTGGCTGTCTCACCTTTGAAACAGGGCGGGGATGCTGTGAACATCCGCGTCTGCTTTGGCGTTTTTTGTCTGCCGGGAACCTGCCAGCAATGACAGTGTATCACAGATAAAAGAAAAAAGCAAGAAAATTTTTACTTAAACTTTCCATCATCCTCAAAAATCCCCGATACTTTCTCATATCACCAAAGCACCCTGCAATTTTTTGTCTAAATTGCTCAATGACAAAAAAATATTTTAGTGATATAATATAAAAATAAACTTGCAATTTGCCATTTGCAAGTTACAATTCTGAAAAAGGGAGTATTCTATGACCGAACAAATCCTCAATGTCGACCGGATGGAGCAGGTGGTTTCACTGTTCGGCAGTTTTGATGAAAATATTGAACAGGTCAAGCGGCATTACGGCGTGGACGTGCTGTCCCGCGGCACCGATCTCAAGGTCAGCGGCGAACCGGAGGCGGTGGCGAAGGCGGTCCGGGCGCTGCAGGGGCTGCTGCAGCTGATCAACCGCGGCGAGCAGTTAGGCGAGCAGAATGTGCGGTATGTGCTGATGTTAGTCGACGAGGGCGGCGACGAGGAGCTGCCGCAGTTAGGGTCGGACAGCATCTGTCTGACCGCCAAGGGCCGGCCGATCAAGCCCAAGACACTGGGGCAAAAAAAATATACCGAATCGATCAAAAGCCATACCATCACCCTCGGCGTCGGGCCGGCCGGCACCGGCAAGACCTATCTGGCGGTGGCGATGGCGGTCCGGGCGTTCCGGGCCAAGGAGGTCAACCGGATCGTGCTGACCCGGCCGGCGGTGGAGGCCGGAGAAAAGTTAGGGTTTCTGCCGGGGGATCTGCAGTCAAAGGTGGATCCCTATCTCCGGCCGCTCTACGACGCGCTGTTTGATATGCTCGGCACCGAGAGCTACCAGAAATATCTCGAACGCGGCAATATTGAGATCGCGCCGCTGGCATATATGCGGGGCCGGACGTTAGACGATTCCTTTATCATCCTCGACGAGGCGCAGAATACCTCTCCGGAGCAGATGAAGATGTTCCTGACCCGGCTCGGGTTCAATTCCCGGATGGTTATCAACGGCGATATCACCCAGATTGATCTGCCGGACGGAAAAATCAGCGGATTAAAAGAGGCGGTCAAGGTGCTCAAGAATATCGAGGATATCGCCATCTGTACCTTCACCGACAAGGACGTGGTCCGGCACAAGTTAGTGCAGTCGGTGATCAACGCCTATGAAAAATATCACCGGGCGGAGGAGCGGAGAAAGGACAAGCCCTATGGAAAAAACCAAAGTCGCTATTGACAACCGGCAAAAAACCGTGAAAATACCGACCGGGATCCGGCTGCTGATGCGCCGCTGTCTCCACGCGGTGCTGGCCGCCGAGGACTGTCACTGGCCGGCTGAGGTGGATATTGTGTTGGTGGATAATGCCCAGATGCGCCAGATCAACCGGGAACAGCGGAAAATCGACGACATCACCGATGTGCTTTCTTTTCCGCTGGGAGAAAACGGAAATTACGACGCCAATCCGGTCACCGGCGCCAAGATGCTGGGGGATATTGTCCTTTCGATCGAACGGGCGGTGGAGCAGGCCGAACTGTACGGACATACGCTGCAGCGGGAGATCGGGTATCTGACCGTCCACGCGATGCTGCACCTGCTGGGACACGACCATGTCCAGGGCGGATGGCAAGCCGTCCGGATGCGGGAACAGGAGGAATTGGTGATGAACCAGCTGGGATTGCCCCGGGGCGAAAGTTATGTGTTGAATTGGTATTGACCGACTATAAAGGAGCTTACCCCATGACCCATCCGCAAAAAACAGACAACCTCCGCTTCCGGAGGTTGATTTTCATGGCTATTTTCATAGTACTGCTGTCCGGCTGCGCTTCCTCCGCCTCCGAAATCCCGGACACCACTCCGACGACCGCCTCAACTTCCGCCCCCACAACCGCTCCCACTGCGCCGCCATTGCCGATCACCGAAAACCTGCTGCCGGAGGACCTGTCCGACCCGCGGGAGGAGGCGATCACCCACATCGTGATCCATTTCATCAGCGCGGTCACCAACCACCGGGAGAACCCCTTTGACGCCGGTCTGATCCGACAGATCTTTCTCGATGCCGAGATTTCGTCTCATTACCTGATCGCCCGAGACGGGGAAATCATCCGGTTGGTGCCGGAGGACAGGGTAGCCTGGCACGCCGGGCCTGGGAGCTGGGCGGGGGACGAGCAGTATACCAACAAGATGAACCGGTATGCGGTCGGCGTCGAGCTGATGGGAATCGGGACCCGGCAGGAGATGAGCCAGTACCTGTCAGCGGAGGAATATGACCGGCTGGACCCGACCGATATCGGGTTTACCGATGAGCAATACCAATCGCTGGCGCGGCTGATCGCGGATATCCGCGCCCGCCACCCCGGCGTGCTGTTTGACCGGGCGCATATTCTGGGGCACGATGAATACAATCTGTCCAAGCCGGATCCGGGGGAATTGTTTGACTGGGAGCGGATAATGGACGATAATTTGAGATAATAAAAAAAATTAATAAATTTTTAAAATAATTATGGATTTTTATTTTTCGCTGTGATATAATGACATTGCTGAGGCAGAAAACGACAGTTTTCTGTCAGGCTCCTGGCAGTCAAAGAAATGCCAAGGCAGGCGCAGATGCTGGAACCATCCACGCCCTGTTTCAAAGGTGACGAGACCACCCCAAAACAACCGGAATTCCCGGCACTTTGGCCCCCTCAGTATACCATGCCATACACAGTGCCGTCAATCTCAGGTTTGTTATCGTTTGAATTTTCAAACACACGGGGTGTTATGATCCCTGTGTGTTTTTTTGCGCTGACAGGAGCCGTCAGCTGGGGGGGCGTATCCGCAGCGCGCGGGCACCCCGGCTGGCGGCTCTGATATTCTATGTATGTTGGGAGGAAAAGGTTATGAAAAAGGCGAAGCAAATCTTTTGTATCGCGTTGATACTGGCGGTATTCACCGGTATTTTTACCGTGATACAGCCCGTCCGGGCGCAGGAGGAGGCCGTTCTCGGCGACGTCAGCGGCAACGGCAAGGTGGATATCGAAGACGCCCGGCTGGTCTTGCAGCATTTGGTCGGCAAAATCATCCTGAACGAGACGCAGCTGGCCACCGCCGACGTGGACGGAAACGGGGTGAGCATAACCAGCGCCCGGTTGATTTTGCAGTATTTGGTGGGGAAGGTAACAGAATTCCCTGACGCGGAATATCCGACGGAACCAACATCCGCAACAGCAACATCGACCGAGCCGACAACTACACCGACCGAATCGACATTTGCAACAGCAGCATCAACCGAGCCGGTGACTACATCAACTGAATCGACATCTGCAACAACAGAATCAACCGAACCCAGCGGGAATATTCCGAATCCGCCTACAGGAGTCACTCTTGATGTGGGCGGAGCAAAAGAAGGAATAGATTTATATGTCGGAAAAACAAGACAGTTAGTTGCCACGGTAACACCTGCGGATGCCAGCGATAGATCGGTAACATGGAGTTCTAATAATCCCGATGTGGCATTTGTAAGCCAAAGCGGATTGGTTATCGGACTGTCGCCCGGAAATGCACGAATAACTGTAAAAACCAATGTGGGCGGATATTCTTATTATTGTGATGTTTTGGTGAGAGATGGTCCGTTTGCAAATATTTACTTATATGTATCCCCAGATTCCGCTCAAATTAAAGCAAATGGGCAAACAGAGAATATAAACAATTGGTCTTTTTGGGATAAAAAAATTCCCGCCGGTATATCAGGCAGCTCGATTACAATAACATATAGTATTCAAATAAATGATCAAGCTGGTTTAGGCGACAAATGTTATATTAATGAACTGACTTTTTATAGTCAAGTAAATATGGATTACATTGAAAGCAGTTATTATCAATCTGGTAACCCTGTTGCCCTTCCAAATGCTTCGATTACAAAATCAGGACAAACAACAATTGACGGTATTTCTTATAATAAGTATGTTGCAGGAAATATGAATACATCTCCTATAGGAGATGGAGGGCAAAAAATTCTTTATCTAACATTTAAACTGGCAAATATTCCTGAAAACAGCCAAATTGCAACATATAACCTCAAAGCGGAAATAACTTCTTATTCTGCTGGTGGATTTGTTCAACAATATCCAGATTGTTTGTCCGACAGCAACAGCGATACCCTCAATGTATTGCCGCAAGGATTTGATTATATTTTATCAAATAATCAAATCACTATTACCGGGAATAAATATGCTTCTGCAAACTTAACAATTCCATCGACAATGTTTGGTTATCCGGTTATAGCTATTGCCGATAAAGCTTTTGAATGGAATAAAACAATTCAAAATTTAATTATTCCAGGCAGTGTCAAAGTTATTGGTAAATCTGCATTTCGTTATTGTGAATTGTTAGAATCCATTGAACTGCAAAATGGTGTACAAACAATTAAAGAAAGTGCTTTTGAGCTTTATAATTCTAACTATCCAAAGTTAAAAACAATAAAAATACCCGTTAGTGTTACGTCAATTGAACCTACAATAGAAGTTCTTGAGCTCACGTCTCCAATAGGTGAAGTAACATTTAAAACAAAAACATATTACTCAAATTTTTCTTTTAGTTATGATTATGTTCCGTGGCCTGCGTTAGAAAAAGTCTATGTGGTTAAAGGCTCATATGCTGAATCCTATTTTAAAAATTTCGATTCAATATCCGGACAAAACTTTTATACTAATTTATTGAATTATTACTAAATTCCCTCTGACAACATAGCTCAATCTCACCAGAGTCAGCGGCGGGAAAACGTGTCGATAACTGAATTTCAGCTCACCGGCCCATTTAACAACAAATCATGCTCCCTAATCCCGCCGTCCGCCGGGACCGGCCGCGCTTCGCCGGCTTCAAATCCCATATTTTTCAACAGCAGATGCCAGAATCCGATGTGTTCTTTTGTCATTACCGCCCGTATAGTGGTGACCGCTATATACCCGCCGTTATACGGTGCAACCGCCAGCGCCGCGCCGGACCGGACCGCCCGGCACTGCTCCGCCATCACCACCGCGCCGCATTTGGCGGATTCCGGCACATCGTTGAACAGCGACCAGTCGGTGGGGGAGCCGGCCAGCAGTATCTGCGCCCGGTCGATCAGCGCGCCGGACATGGCGTAATGCGTGATGTGTCTGTCCTCCGCTTCGGCGGTATACATAGTCCGGGCGGCCAGCGAATCCACCCAGCTGTGTCCGCCCTCCCGCCGCAGCATCGTGGCGGAATAGCCGGTCAGCTCTACCGGGGCCGACAGCCACCGGTTGGCCGCGGCCGCCGCTTCCGGGCGGTCTATCAGCACCAGCGCCGTCCCGCCGCCGGCGGTGATCTCGTCCATGACCGCTTTCGCTCTTTCGGCGCCGGCGGACGCCGCGTCGATAATGGCGGCACCGCCGCCGGCGGTGAAGTGCACTCCGGCCAGCCCCAGCACCCGGTAGAAATTGGAATCGGCGCCGCCAACAAAACGCGCCTGCTGTCTGCGCCCGCCGTCGGGCGGGGGCGGCAATTGCGGGATGTTTATTTCCCATTTTTGATCCAGCGCCGAATCATGTTTTAATGCGTCCCGCATCGCCGCAGCCATATCCAACCCCCGCCGCTCCGGCAGAGCCGGGTCCCAGCCGGGGTTGAGGGTGCCGACGTAAGGCGGGATCCGGCCTACATAAATCCCCGGCGTCCCGTCGGCGGGCGTCTCGAAAAAGATACCGTCGGATTCATCCGGCAACCGGGTGAAATCGCTGAAGCCATACGGCAGATGCTCACAGCCGAACCAGACTAACTCACTGGGCGAAAAATAGCAGAGCCGCTGTTGGATATGCCGGATCTGGCGGTAGATGTCGATGCCCAGCGCGTTGTTGCGCCCGCGGTAGCTCTGGTAGGCAAGCTCACCGTTGAATTCCGCCAGCTGGCCGGGTTTC
>WRDE01000112.1 GCA_009783605.1 Oscillospiraceae bacterium | reverse complement strand
TTCTTGTCAAAAGTGATAACCGGGCTGATTTCACTATTGGTCACCAACCCGGCGGCGATCCCCAGCTCGACGGCTTTTTTATTGGTCACCGGCGGCATACCCGGCATCCCGGCGCAGGCCGGACAGACGTGCCGGTTCGGCCCGGCACCGAAATGGGCCGCGCAGGAGCAGAACAGTTTGGAACGGGTCGCCAGTTCCACATGGACCTCCAACCCTATCACGGTTTCGTATGTCATCGCGTCATTCCCCTTTCCGCGGCGGCCAGCAGCACGTTCTCGTTCCTCGGCGCGGCCAGCAGCTGTATGCCGGTCTTGCCGAACGGGACCGACAGGCTCGGCAACCCCGCCAGCGTCGCCAGCGCGTACAGCGCCGTCGCGGTATATTTATCTCCCTCGACCGCGTTCGGCAGCACCAGCACGTCATATTGCGCAAAATCAAGCGCGTCCTTCAACAGCCGCCGGATCCGCATCGCCTTGTCATACCAGGTTAGATAATACTCCTGCGACAGCGCCATCGCCCCCGCCATTGCCGCCAGCTTGACCGGCTCGCCGAACCCTTCGGTACGGGTGCCGCGGTACAGATCATCCAGCCCGCGGAAGTTGGCGGCACGGTGGCCGAATTTGATGCCGTCGTAGCGGTTGATGTTGTGGCTGAATTCGGCGGCGCTCAGGATATATTGCACCTGCGGCAGCAGCGAAAAGTGGGGTAGCTGGCACTCCACTGATTCAAACAGCGCGGCGAAATCCCGCAGATCTTTTTGCGCCGCGGCGGTGGCGGCGGACAACACGTTTGCGGGGATACCGATTTTTATCGGGTTTTTATGCGGCGCAAACGCGTATTCCGTATCCGCATACATCGCGCCGTCCCGCGGATCACAGCCGGCGATCTTTTGGAGCAGCGCAAAGCAATCGGCCGGCGCCGCGGCCGCCACTCCGATCTGATCCATCGAACAGACGGCGGCGACCAGCCCGTAACGGGAGACGGTTCCGTAGGTCGGGTGCAGATAGCAGACCCCGTTCCGCGCGGCCTGCCGGCGCAGCCTGCCGGACCAGTCATTGCCTATCGCCCAGCGGCACTGCTTTTGCGCCACCGCGCCGATCAGCGCGGACAAACTGTCGGATTCATCCGCCAAATCATCTGCGCCGAATTCGTCCGAGCGAGCATAGCCGGCCAGCGGCACCCCCGCCGCTTGCAGTTTTTCCAGCACTGCCGCGGTAAACGGGGCGCGAAAACCCTCCAGAATCTTGGATCCGGCGACGGCCGGCTTGCCTTCGAGCATAATGCTCTGGTCGAGCGCAACCGCGCCCGGATCGTCACAGAATCTTTCCACAAAATAATCCATATGTCCCGCCCCCTATTCTATCGTTTTCGGTACTTGAAAATACCCGTCATACTGCTCCGGCGCGCCCCGCAACAGCGTTTCCCGGCTCACAATCTGCCGCGCCTCGTCCTCCCGCAGCACATTGCGCAGCGGCAGTACCGTCACCAACGGCTCTACGTTTTCGGTGTCAGCGGCCTCTAACGCCGCGAAACTATCCGCCAGCCGCCGCATCTGTGCCGCCAGCCGTTCCCGCTGGTCGTCCGGCAGCGACAGCTTGGCCATCGCTTCATATGGCGTGATGTTCATAATTGTTCCCCCATTTACCGTATTTTTACCGGCACGAAAATCTCCTGCTGCGCCATGCCGAGCGCTTTTTGAACCTCGCCGCAGCCGATGCGGTGAAACATGACCCGATGCCCCGGGCGGTCGTCGATTTCAAAATGTTCGTTGTTTTCGATCCAATTTGCGATGTGGTGATACACCGCCCCGCAATCCGCCGGCTCCCACTCGTCCGCGACGCCGACGGCATAGATGCCGCCCTCAAATTCCATCAACTCATGCGGCGCGGCGTCCGCCGTGGTCACCCAGTCATTGGCCGCCCAGATCCAGATTGCCTCATCCCCTTCAAACCACGCCAGATCGGGAGCGTCACAGGGCGGTACGCTCTTGACCAATTTCATGTCCAACCGGTCGCAGAATGTCCCGAAAATATTGTCCGGCTTACCAAACCCCGACGATATCGCCTTGAATTTTGGTATCTCAATGATCCGTATGCCGTCTAATTTGGTCATTATTTTTACTCCTCACCATCAACGTATCTTGATATGGACCTCTCTCAATTGCAGCTCGCTCACCTCTCCGGGTGCGCCCAATAGCAAGTCCTGCGCATTGCTATTCATTGGGAAAGCAATGATCTCACGAATGTTCTCCTGGCCGGTCAGCAGCATCACCATCCGGTCCACCCCCGGGGCCATGCCGGCGTGGGGCGGCGCGCCGTAATGGAAGGCGTTAAACAGCGCCGAGAATTTCTTTTCCAGATCGGCGCGGGTGTATCCGGCGATCTCAAAGGCTTTTTCCATGATATCCGGCCGGTGGTTCCGCACCGCGCCGGAGGACAGCTCGACGCCGTTGCAGACGATATCGTACTGCCAGGCCAATATCTCTAACGGATCGCTGTTCTGCAGCGCCGCCATCTCCCCCTGCGGCATCGAGAAGGGGTTGTGGGTGAAACCGATTTTTCCGGTTTCCTCATCAGTCTCATACATCGGGAAATCCACGATGAAACACATCTCAAACCGGTCGCGGTCGATAATATTCAGCCGTTCACCCAGCTCACTGCGGATCTGCCCGGCCAGCCGGTCGACCAACTTTTTCATGTCAGAGATGAAGAATAGCGTGTCGTCCTCTTTCAATGAGAGCATCTCCGCCAGTTGCCGCTGTTTTTCGGGTGACAGGAATTTGACGATCGGCCCTTTCAGCTCCATTCCCGCCAGCACCGAAATATATCCCAGCCCCTTCATCCCGATATCGGTGGCGTAGGCCAGCATTTTTTCAAAGAAGGATTTGGACTGTACCGCGCACTTTGGCGCCACGATGCCGCGCACCGGTTTGTTCCGGAACGGCGCGAAATCCACGTCGGAGAAAAATGCGGTCAGATCTTCGATCAACAGCGGGTTGCGCAGATCCGGCTTGTCGGTGCCGTACCGCAGCATCGCCTCGGCATACGGGATCCGGCGGAAGGGCGCGGTTGAAACCGGCTTGTCCGAAAACGCGGTAAAGGTGTCATACAGCACCTTTTCGGCGACGGCGAACACGTCCTCCTGGGTCGCGAAGGCCATCTCGAAATCCAACTGATAGAACTCGCCCGGCGACCGGTCGGCGCGGGCATCCTCGTCCCGGAAACAGGGGGCGATCTGGAAATACCTGTCAAAGCCGGAGACCATCAGCAGCTGCTTGAATATCTGCGGCGCCTGCGGCAGCGCGTAAAACAGCCCGTGATGCTTGCGGCTCGGCACCAGATAATCCCGCGCTCCCTCCGGCGAGGAGGAGGTCAGGATCGGGGTCTGCAGCTCGAGAAAGCCCAGCTCCTCCATCTTTTTGCGCAGATACCCGGTGATTTGGGAGCGGGTGACGATATGGCTGTGGACCGCCGGGTTGCGCAGGTCGAGGAACCGGTATTTTAGCCGGACCTCCTCCCGCACCTCGGTGGATTCGCCGATTTCGAAGGGCAGATTGCCGACCGCATAGCTGAGCACCTCCACCTTGTCGGCGGCCAGCTCCACCTCGCCAGTCTCCAATTTATTGTTGACCGTTTCGGGGTCGCGCAGCCGCACGGTGCCGGCAGCGCAGATCACGCTCTCGCGGGCAACCCCTCTGATCAGCCCCTCGTCGTGCAGTACCACCTGGGTGACGCCGTAGTGATCCCGCAGATCCACGAAAATGACGCCGCCGTGATCCCGGACGGTATCCACCCAGCCGGACAGCGTCGCCGGCTGCCCGACCGCGCCGGTGCGCAGCTCGTTACATGTGTGTGTCCTGTACCTGTTCATAATAACCATTCCTTCCAAAATGAATCTCACCAAATCTAAGGGCGGGGTATCAGGCAAAACGGAACGTCCCAAAAGGCGGGAACTCAAACCTGACAAATTAAAAGTCCCTCAAAAAAACGCCGAAGCATTTTTCCAAGGGACGAGATCAAACCCGCGGTGCCACCCTGATTGACACGGCAGAACGGTAATTTCTGCTTGTGCCCGCTTTTTTATTTACTTTAACGACAACCAAAAGGGCGTTCCCCGTTCCCGCTACTTGCGCAATCGATACTTTCAGCCTGTGGTATCGAATCTCTGCCGCGCTTTCCATCCGGGCGGAGTTCCTTCCGGAGCATTATACGCCTTTTTGTTCGGCGCTGTCAATACTCAATTTCAATATTTTCATAAAAATGGATTTTTTCGGCAAATTCGACAATTTGACCGGTCTCTTCAAACAAATTTACCGCCAGCAGCAACTTGGCGTATGCCGTTTCCGCCGTCTGGCCGCACAGAAAGCGTATGCCGCTTCCCAGAGCCGCTTCAGTAGAGACGTAATGTGGGCCGTCCAGCAGTTTCCCGGAAAACGGGGCCAAAAACAACGGGATCCCGCGTTCCTCACAGCGTTTTTGCAGATATAGAACCGAATTCGGTCCTTTTCCTTCGGAGAAAACCGTGTGGGAATGGTAGACGATGTGCAGCACCGCCCGGACGCCGTCCAACGAAAAACAGGAATAATCCAAACCGGTGTGCGGGTGAATAAGCAACACGGCGGGGTCCAACCGCTCGGGCAACGGAACCGGCTGCTGCGGTACGGGCCGAAAAGATGACCGGCGATGGAATTGATCGTCCGCAACATAGCCAAAGTCCGCCCCGCCCGGACTGGAAAACCGGTGGTCAAAGGGTTCCGCCTGCCGCAGACGGGTGCCGAGATGAATTTCTGTGGTATCGGGCGTGTCGCCGCAGGCGGCGAAAACGCCGGTGCAGCCGCTCTGCCGGATAAAGGAGACGGCGGCGGAAAAATTGCGGCGGCCGTTGGTGGCCGGGTCGGACAGCGGCCTGTCGGCCGAAACCAACACCACCGGCAGCGGGAAACCGGCCAGCGCGATCCCCAGAAAAGCCGCGGTCCAGGCCAATGTATCGGTGCCGTGAGTGACAATGACGCCGGTATATTGCCCGGTTTCCACCGCCGCCACCGTCCGCGCCAGATGCAGCCAATGGGCGGTGGTCATGTTTTCGCTGAGACAGGTGAAGGGCTGACAAATATCAAAATCAACCGTATCGGTATGCCCCTGCAACAGAGAATCTTGCGCCGCCGAATCCAGCCGCAGCACGCCGGCGGCGTCCGGCCGGGCGCAGCCGATGGTGCCGCCGGTGAAGATTACGAGGATTCGCATGGATACGCCCCTTTTTGTTTTAATTCAATACCTTCCGCAGCAGCAATGACCGGATACCGAGGAAGGCAAGCGGAAATAACAGCACACCCGCAGACATACCGCCACCGCTCATGCTCGATCTGGCTGGCAGAAGATATCCTTCCCGCAATCGATAGACGATCAGATTTTTTTCATCGATCAGGACAATTTTATTGTAAAAGCGAAACGGGATAATACGGAAAACACCCACGCGCTCATCCGGATCCATCTGATCATATTCTTCCCTTGTAATTTCAAAATAATGATAATCCTCTATATAATTCAAATAAACCGGATCCGACTCATTGATTACCTCGCCATTATAAAGGAAATATGGTTCACTTTCTTTATATTGCTTCATAAAGGATTCGAAATCCTCAACGGTTTCATACACATACGCGTCCGAGCTGGCTATGATATTTTCCCGCTCCCGCCGCTGCTGCGCGGCTACCTGATAGATTGTCTGTCCCATCGTCAGGCTCACCGTCAGCACGATCGCCGTAATACAGATGAGCCGGTCACGCTTTTGGGCTTTCGGCCGTCCGGCATACTGCCCGGTGGCAATAGGATACCGCCAGCTGAACATAATCACCGCCAGCAGCGGCGCCAGCCCTATCAGCCAGAGCGGCCACCAGGCCAATACCCGGGATATAAATGAGCCGTTTGTGTCCACCTGCAATTTCAATCCAATAGCAACAATGACCGAAAGCGCAACCGTAACGATCATCAGGTACACCACTAAAACTGCCTGTTTTAACTGGTACATCTTCCGTAGCACCGCCTGTGTCATTTCCTCCGCTTCATCCCCGCCGCCGTCGATCCGCATCCGGGCGTTGCCCGAGGATATCTCCAGCGTCACGATACCGGCGATCAAACCGCAGAAACCGGTCAGGACGATCGCCCATCCGTTTTCGGCTATCATAGCGATGAGATATCCGACCGGGATACTGCATAAAAATATCGTCAGCGAGACGATACACATATTACTGAACTTCATCAGCGCCGCGTTTAACAGCCGCTTTCGCTGCTGTTCGGTGCGTTTTTCCGTCCGCTCGGGTGCGGCTTCCCCCGGATCCTTCGCCGGGGCGCGTTCGCCCCGCAATATCTCGTCCGACGTCACGCCGAAAATTTCCGCCAGCACCGGTATCAGCGTCAGGTCCGGCAGCGTCTCGTCGTTCTCCCAGCGGCTGACCGATTTATTGGACACGTTCAGCCGATCCGCCAGCTCCTGCTGGGTCAAGCCGTGCGCCCGGCGCAGGGCGGCGATAAAGCTGCCGATGGATTTGCGTTCCATATTTTATACTCTCCTTCGTTTATAGAATACCCGGATTGTACAATAACCGTCAACAAAAAACCACCCCATCCCGCGGGATTTTCTCCCGGAAACCGAGAATATAGACTCACGCATCCACAAACGCCGCGGCGTTTGTCTTCGCTATAACACACTGATTTCGAGAACGGAAAAGACGCATCCACAAACGCCGCGGCGTTTGTCTTCGC
>WRDE01000111.1 GCA_009783605.1 Oscillospiraceae bacterium | reverse complement strand
CCCACCTCGGCGATTTCGCCGTCCTTCATCACGGCGATTTTATCCACCAAGCGGCACAGGCCCACCCGGTGGGAGATGATGACCGCCGTTTTGTCTTTGGCGAGGTCGATAAATCGTGTCAGAATCTCGGTTTCGACCAGCGGGTCGAGGGCGCTGGTCGGCTCGTCCATGACGATCAGCTCGCTCTCCCGGAACAGGCCGCGGGCGATGGCGATCTTCTGCCATTGGCCGCCGGACACCTCCCCGCCGCCGAACGCCACCCCCAACTCGCTGTCCAGCCCCACTTTTTCCAGCAGTTCGGCCAATCCGGCCCGGCAGATGGCTGCCGTGATCCGCTCATCGTCGCCGAGGCCGGCGATATCGCTCATGGCGATATTTTCGCGCAGCGGCAGCTTGTACTGGGTGAAATTCTGGGCGATGGCCGACACGGTTTTGTAGAAGGGTTCCTTTTGGAAGCTGTCCACCGCCGCGCCGTCATAGTATACGCCGCCGGTTTCGCAGGGATACAACCCGAGCAGCAGCTTGGACAACGTCGTCTTGCCGCTGCCGTTTTCGCCGAGGATGGCGATTTTTTCGCCCTTGTGTATCGTCAGCCCGACGTCTTTTACCGCATAGTTTTCGGCGTTCGGGTATTTGAAAGACACGCCGCGCAGCTCGATTTTTTCCCGCAGTCCGGGATAGGGAGCGCCTTCGGCGTTATCCGATTCCTCCGGCAGGTCGGTATACACAAAATAATCGTTGGCGAAGGCGAGTTGGCGCGGCAGCTCGCCGCCCTGAATCAGGATGCCCCGGGTGGCCATCTGCAGCGACAGGAAGGCCGCGATACAGGCGCCGAACACCCCGACATTGACCGCGCCGTCCAACGTCAGCACCAAGGCCAGCGCGATACAGGCGCCGTAGCCCGCGATCCGCAGCCCGTCGCAAAGCAGCAGCGATACCGCATCTTTGCGGCTCTGGGTCCATAACTCATCCTGCACGCCGTCCCGGGTTTCGGTCCACCGCTCAAACACGTAATCGTCCGCCCCCAGCGCCCGCAGCTCCTTCACGGTTCGCCGGTCGGTAAACAGCCCCCACAGATACCCCAGCCGGCGGGATTTTTTGGCCATGCTGTATTTGATTTTATAAAATTCCCTGCCGCGTATCAGCCGCGCGACCAGATACGGCAGCACGCTGAGGACGCAGAGCGGGATAAACCACAGGCTGTACCGCGCCAGCACCGCCGACACCGTCACCACGTTCAGCAGGCTGACCAGCAGGATCCGGAAGCTGTCGCCGATCACCCGGTTCATGCCGCCGCTGTACAGTCCCTCCTCGGCGCGCTGCTGCATATCCTTGATATCGGCGTTCTCAAAATCGATCAGCGGCATCCGGGAGAGCTTTTCGCACATCAAATACCGGTACCGCACCTGCCGCTTATCCGCGCCTAACTCGTTGACCAATCCGGCGATAAAGTTCAAAACGGTACCGGCCACATAGACGCCCAGATAGAGCAGACCCCACCGGTACAACTCCCCCGCCCCGGCCTTTTGGATATTGTACGCCTCTTCAAAAAGCCGCGCCAGCGTCAGCGCGGTAAACGCCGGAAACAACCCGTTGACGATGAAGCTGATCAAGGTAAAAACAGCGGATACCGGCGCGAAAGCGAAGTAATTTTTGAGCATCCGTTTGTATATGTTCATGTAGTCTATTTTTTTAATATCATCCGCCAAACCGTTCACCTCCGTCCGCGATTGCGCTACATATCCGCAATTCTAATCACTAATCACTATCCACTAATCACTAACATACAGCGCGCTCTGCGCGCCAAACATATCGGCGTACAGCCCGCCGCTTACCATCAATGCGGCATGTGTCCCGGTCTGGGCCACCGCGCCGCCGGCGAGAACGATGATTTTTTCGGCCAATCTGGCGCTGGCTAACCGGTGGGAGATCATGATACAGCCGCGATGGCGCAGCACCGACTGGAAGGTCTCATACATCCGGCTCTCGGCGACCGGGTCCAGCGCCGCGGTCGGCTCGTCGAGGATGATGAAGGCGCTGTCGCTCAGGATCGACCGGGCGACCGCGACCTTTTGCCACTGCCCGCCGGACAGGTCCACCCCGTCCGGCTCTAACCTGCCGAGGTTGGCGTCTAACGGCATATCGCCGCTCCACAGCCCCTCCTCCAGCGCCTGCCGGAGCGCTTGGTCGTCATCCAGCTTGTCGATACTGCCGAAGGCCACGTTTTCGCGCAGCGTCAGCTCATAGCCGCAGAAATCCTGGAACACCACGCTGAACACCCGGCGCAGATACGCCGCCGGCAGCCGTGTGACCGAAACGCCGTTGATCAGGATATCGCCGCT
This sequence comes from Oscillospiraceae bacterium, assembly GCA_009783605.1. Taxonomy (GTDB): domain Bacteria; phylum Bacillota; class Clostridia; order Oscillospirales; family Acutalibacteraceae; genus WRDE01. The sequence goes on along the minus strand of WRDE01000111.1, from coordinate 4,485 downwards.
GTCCGGGCGGTACAGCCCGCAGAGCAGCTTGACGATGGTGGATTTCCCCGCGCCGTTCTCCCCCACCAACGCCGCCCGCTCACCGGGCAATATCTCAAAGCTGGCGCCGTTCAGCACGGCTTTGTCCGATTTGGGATAGGAAAATGTTACCTTGTCGAACACGATATGCGGCCCCCGCGCCGGTTCTGTACCCATGTCCGCGCGCATGTCCGCCGCAGCGGACGTGCTTGTCTCCGGCAGCGCCATGAAGATATCAAAATGCTGCATCTCTATGCAGTCCTGCGACACCTGCGAAAAGGCGCCGCTCATCTCGGACGAGCTGCCGAGGATGGCCCCCATTGAGGTGATACAGGCGACGAATACCCCGATGCTGACGGTCCCGCCGGACAGCCCGGCAATCATCGACAGCATGACGAACACCGCCCACCCGGCCAGCGCGGTCACATGAAACGCGCCGTATTTGCCCGACTGGATCCGCATACGCACGTATTCGGCCCGGAAGGTATCGGCATACCGCTTCCATTTGGACAGGATAAACCCGACCGCGCCGAAGGTTTTCAACTCAAATTCCGCGTGCTTGTCGGCCATCAGCGCCGAGAGGTAGGTCCGCCGCCGCCAGTTGGGCATCTCGGTGTTCCATAGCTTCTGCCGGGCCTCGATCTCCTTGAAATTGAACCACAGCAGCGGCGCGAGCAGGACAAAATACACCGCGGCAAACCAGACCGAAACCTGGGTGAACACCACCGCGGTGCCCACGAGAGAGATAAAGGTCGAGACGGCGCTGACGGTGTTGTTGTACAGATAATATATCTTCAAATGCGGCTCGGAACCCATCCGCTCTAATGTGTTGAGCACATCGGGGTCCTCAAAGCAGGCATACTCCAGCCGCCGGAATTTGTCCAACACGACGCCGGTGAGGTTCCGGTTGAGCAGCTTGTGGGTATAGATCTCGCCCAGCCCCAGAAACAGCCCGGAATTGGCCGAGAGCAGCATCACGCCGATCAGCAGCCCGGCCCACAGGATGACGTCCGGCAGCGCGGCGCTCCCGCTGGCGGCGGCAAAACCGCCGCCGATATACCCGCCGATGCCGTTGATCAGCCGGCCGGTAAAATAGATACTCAGCGGCACCTCCACCGACTGCGCCAGCCGCAGCAGCAGCGTCAGCATGGTCGGCACCCGCGCATATTTCAATATGACCGCGATGGAACGGACTGCCTGTTTCAGCAAATGCGGAGGCCCTCCTTTTCTTAGTTAAACAACTAATTCTGCGGATCAAACTTGACATCCTTTACATTTTCAATGCCGATTACGTCGCTTTGGGATTTGAACTTATTCCCGGTACAATATAAGACGCGAAGATATTTGTTTTTGCTGACATCCAGCGTAGTCAGACTATTATTATCACACATAAAAATGGATAACAGCGTATTCTTGGTCACGTCCAGCGCGGTCAGATTATTATTCGTACATTCCAACCTCAACAGCATGGTGTTTGCGGTCACATTCAGCCCGGTTAATCTGTTAGAGCTGCAAAGACAAAATTCCAGCAGGTCGAGTCCGGATAAATTCAAACTTCCCGACAGTGAGCAATTCGTCAGATTAACCTGTAAAGCTCTGTTATTTGTGCTTCCGCCGCTCCATTTGACATCCCAATCGGACGGCACGCTTGATCCGTCGGCCGGGGCTTTTGTCCATCTCAGCCCGTTGTTGTCGATGATTCTGTTTATGGCGGCAACATCGCCGGTGTTATAGACCGATGTGGGCGGGACTGTCGTCGTGGTGATCGGCTTGGTGGTGGTGGTGGTGGTTATTTTTGTGGTTGTGGTCTTTGTGGTTGTCGTCGTTACCGGTCTCCCCGTTCTTGTGGTCTGGGTTTTCGCCGTAGCCCCCGACGGCTCTGGCGGCTTCACTGTGGCCGTGGTCGCCACCGTTCCCGGCGGCTGGGTCGTTTTCGCTGCCGTCTCCCCTGCTTTGGTCGGGTTCGCCGTCTCACCCGCTTTGGTCGGTTTCGCCGTCTCCCCCGCTTTCGTCGTGTTCGCCGCCCCCGGCGACTTGGTTGTATTCCCCGCCCCGCCTGCCGACTGGGCAGCCGTCTCCAGCGCCTGGGCTATGCTCGCCGCTATCTCCGCCGGTGATTTCGTCCCGGTAGCTGCCGCGGTCGCCCCTTTCTCGGTCACCGCCGGGCCCGACACCCCGGGATCCACGCCGGGATGCACGCTGGGATTCCCAACCACTATCTCGCTGTATGTACCGCCGCCCGTAACCGTCACCACCAGATCCCCGCTGCCTTCACCGGCGTATAGCGCCACTGTCCCCCCCACCGGATCCGGCCCGTTCCCGCCGGAATTCGATAAAAGCGCTAACATCGATCCGGCCAGCACAACCACCATCAGGCACGCCGCGCTGAGCAGCCCGATTATGGTCTTTTTGCGCCGCTGGTCGTCCTGGGGTTGGGGTTCCGGCGCCGTCTCATCATGCCATAACGTGCTTTCCCATGCTTCCGGCTGCTCCGGGGGCAAAACCGCCGTTCCGGGTACCTCCGCTCCGAGAAGCGAGGTTTCTTCCTCCGTTAAAAGCTGAGTCCCGGGATCTGCCGGGATTTCAGCAGGCGCGGCGGTGTCGCTTTTTTTGAATTTATCTTTAATTTTAAGAAGAAAAAGACCTTGCGGTTTTGCCTCTTTCGGAATCGGTATCCGCTTCAGATCCCGCAGCAGCTCATCTGCCGACTGATACCGGTTCGCCGGGTTCTGCTGGGTGCATTTTTGGATCACCCTCTCCAATTTTTTCGACAGATTCGGGTTGAGCTCCCGGAGCGGCTGCACCCCATAGGGCGGGAGGCGGGGATCGTGGCCGGTCACTAAATGATACAGCGTCACCCCCAGATTATAGATATCGGTCCGGGCGTCGGTCTGCCGTTCGCTGTCGTACTGCTCCGGCGCGGCGTAGCCGTGGGTGCCGATATAGGAGGTGTCGCCGGTCCCGGCGGTATTATATCTCCGCGCCGCGCCGAAATCGATCAGCACCACGTTGCCGTCCTGCTTCAGCATGATATTGCCGGGCTTCATATCCCGGTAAATGATCGGCTGGGGCTGGGAATGCAGATACTGCAACACGCCGCAGAGCTGGCGCCCCCACCGGAGGACGTCGGCCTCCGGCTGGGCGCCGGTCATTTCCAACACCCTGTTCAGCGGATGGCCCTCGATATATTCCATGACCACCGCATAAGAGTAATCGTCCTCAAAAATGTCATAAATCATCGGCAGCCCGGTATGGCGGAGCCGGGTCAGTATCGCCGCTTCGGCGATCAACCCGCCGCGGGTCCCGCCGATCAATCCGGAATTGTCCTTATAGACCTCCTTCAGCGCGCAATAATTCCTCAGCCGCAGATCCTCCGCCAGATACACGCAGCTGGTCCCGCCTTTGCCGATGATATTCAGAATCTTATACCGCCCGTCGAGGATCGCATTGATTTCCATCATGATGATTACCGTCCTTTTGTTGAAATTTTGGGGGTAGGGGGTGGGGATGTACCGGGGAATGGGGGTGAAGGATTACTATTGCGGGTCGAAAAGAACTGTTTTCACTTTATCAATTCCGATTATATCGTTTTTGGATTTGAAGTTATTCCAATAGCAATTTAAATATGTCAGCGAAGTGTTTTTGCTCACGTCTAATGTGGTTAATTCATTTCTATAACAAGATAAAGATGTCAGCGAAGTGTTTTTGCTCACGTCTAATGTGGTTAATTGATTGTCATAACACCGTAAATTTGTCAGCGAAGTGTTTTTGCTCACGTCCAGTGTGGTTAATTTATTATCCCCACACCATAAATTTGTCAGCGCAGTATTTTTGCTCACGTCCAGTGTGGTTAATTGATTTTGGTAACACCATAAAGCTGTCAGCGCAGTATTTTTGCTCACGTCTAATGTGATTAATTGATTTTGGTAACACCATAAAGCTGTCAGCGCAGTATTTTTGCTCACGTCTAATGTGATTAATTTATTGATATAACAAGATAAAACTGTCAGCGCAGTGTTTTTGCTCACGTCTAATGTGGTTAATTGATTGTTATTACACTCTAAATATGTCAACTCATCAAGCCCGGATAGATTTAAACTTCCTTTCAAAGATTTAAGAAATAAATTGAGCTTTTCAATTCTTTTGTTTATGCTGTCGTTACTCCAAGTAACCGCCCAGTTATTCGGCACACTTGACCCGTCAGCCGGGGCTTTTGTCCATTTCAACCCATTATTGTCAATAATCCTGTTTATAACGGCGATGTCCCCGGGGTTATAGACTGAAGTAATAGGCGGCTCTGTTGTCGTAGTTATTGCTCGGGTGGTGGTTGGCAGTTTCGTTGTGGTAGCCGCCAATTTTGTTGTGGTCACCGGTGGTTTCGTTGTATTCGTCGTTGCTGCCCCGGCTGCCACATAGGTAGTGGTCGCCGGCGGTTTTGTTGTGTTTGTCGTTGTCACCGGTTTTGCT
>WRDE01000110.1 GCA_009783605.1 Oscillospiraceae bacterium | reverse complement strand
CGTCCATGATGTGATCCTGTCCTTTAATGACGATATGGAGATCCATATCGACTGGTTCAAATTCTCCGCCTATGACGGCACCGAAACCAAGGCCGAAAAGGATGCGCGGATGGCCTGGTGGCGGGACTGCCATTTCGGCCAGTTCATCCACCTCGGCGCCTATTCCCATCTCGGCGGCATCTACAACGGCAGTTTCAACAGCGGCAACGCCGAATGGATCATGTGCGACAAGGGCATCTCCAAAACCGCGTATGCCGCCGCGGCGGCCAAGCCTTTCAACCCCTCGGAATTCAACGCGGCGGAGATCGTGGGGATGGCCAAGGCGACCGGCCAGAAATACATCGCCTTCACCTCCCGGCACCATGAGGGGTTTTCGATGTATGACACCAAGATCCGGGAATTCAAGGATTACTGCCTGATGACCTACGGCGACTATAAAGGCCCCGACCCGCTGATGGAGCTGTCGAAAGAGTGCAGGAAGCAGGATATCAAATTCGGCGTGTATTTCTCCTTTGCCGACTGGCACGACGTGTCGCAGAACGGTTGGTTCGGCGACAGTATGCCGGATCTGTCGGTCAAGGACGAATACAAGACCCGGATGAAGGGACAGCTGCGGGAGATCATCGAATATTATGACCCGGACCTGTTCTGGTTCGACGGGGAGTTTCCCAACTGGTGGACCCGGGCGGACGGTAACGAGTTTTACCGGTTCTGCCGGACGATGAAGCCATCGCTGATCATCAACGACCGGATCGGCAAAAATTATCAGGGCGACGGCGATTACCATATCATTGAGGTGGAGGTGCCGGAGCTGCCGCCGGCTTACGACTGGGAGATCTGCACCAGCCCCAATGATTCCTGGGGGCATGTGTCGTTCAAAACCTATTGGAAAAACGCCAAAACGTTGGTCGAGGGCTTAGTGGACATCACCTCCAAAAACGGCGTGATGCTGTTCAATATCGGGCCGGACGGCAAAGGGCGGATCCCGGATAAACCCCGGGCCATCTTCGGCGAAATCGGGAGCTGGATGGACAAACACAGCGAAGCCATCCACGGTGCGCGGGGGACCTATTATTCCTATCTGCCCAACTATATCAAGACCACCACCAAGGACGGCAGGCTGTATCTGCATCTGTTCCAGTTCCCGGAAAACAACACGGTTTCGATCCCGGCGCTGAAGAATGAGATTCTGGGGATGAAACAGATGGACGGCGGGGCAGCCATCAGCTATACCCGCCGGGGCGATATGTTAGACATCTCGCTGGACGGGATCACCCCCGATCCCTATGTGACCGTCATTGAGATTGCCGTGGACGGGATGCCGGCCGTTGTTGACAGCGCGCCGAAATCCGCCCCGCGTTCCGCCGATCTGGCCCGCGGCGCAGTATCGGTCACCGCTTCGAGCGGAAGCAGCGGCGCGGCCAATGTCATCAACGGTATCAACAGTACCAATTCCAGATGGACCGCCGGCAACGGCACAACAGGATGGGTGGAGCTGCAGTTCGCGGCGCCGATCACGGCGAATTCGGCCGACCTGCGGCAATATGAGAACCATAACGCCGGCAGCTACAACAATTACACCAACACCTTTGTTATCGAATACTGGGACGGCAGCCAATGGGCGGCCGCTTATACCGGCTATGACATCGAGATCGCCAAACGGTTCGATTTCACCGCCGCGGTCACCTCCGACCGGTTCCGCTTCCGGGTCACCGAAGGGCTGAACCCGGTATTGATCGGATTCGGGCTGTTCAATGTGACCTGGCCGGAATGATTATATTTGATGAAACCCCCGCAGGGACGGCTAAATGGCGGTCCCTGCGGGGGTTATCGTATTATTTATATAGGTCAATCGACAAGCTGATTTTCGCTGCCGTCGAGTTTCATGCGGTATAAATTGCATTCATCCCAATTAACCTCAGCGAGACAATAAATCCAGTCACCAACGACATTAATGCTGGCTACCCAATCATCGCTCAATTTTTGTCTATTACTACCATCCGTTTTTATGCGATATGGACAAGAACCGCCAGTATACCAAAATCCCTCCGTATAATAAATCCAATCACCGACAACATTAATATTAGATGATAGCGTAGCATTTCCCACTATCTGTTTGTCATCACCATTAGTTGTCATACGATATATGATTCCGTCATCAGGATTGTTATAATAAATCCAATCACCAACAACATTAATATATTCCAACCAATCATTATTTAGTTTTTGCTTATCACTGCCATCGATTTTTATTCGATACGTGCCCATTTCTTCGTCATTCCGATTACAATAATAAATCCAGTCGTCAACAACATTGATATACCAACAAAAAGGATTATCATCACTCAGTTTTTGTTCATTACTACCATCTATTTTCCTGCGATATAGATTGTCATATGCATAATAAATCCAATCGTCAACAACATTAATATATGAACATCCTCCGTACGACACCTGTTGTCTACTGCTACCATCAATTTTTATACGGTACAAAGAACCTCCATATCCATCACTTCGATTACAATAATAAATCCAGTCACCCACAACATTGATATACAGCGAATGATCATTATTTATTTTTTGTTTATCACTGCCATCGGCTTTCATACGGTATAACCTGCCTTCATCACGGCCGTTACTATAATAAATCCAATCGCCTTGAATCGCAGCCAATCCGCCGTGCATAAGATTCCCCGGCGTATTTCCCACTTTATTAGCTTCCCGCGGAAACGCCAAAATCTTCCCCACCAAATACTGCAAAATCAACCGGGCGCTGGTTATGCCCACCCCGTTGCCGTCCACATCGGCGGCGGCCAGCTGTGTCTCATTTAAAATGATCTTTCCGACCAGATGCTGCAAGACCAGCCGGGCGTCTTCGATATCCACCTTGCCGTTGCCGCTGGCGTCGCCGAGAACAAAGGGAGCGTCCTCCTCCTGCGCCCGGACAGGCTGTATTACGGCGAAAGCGCCGGTGAATACCGCCAGTATCAACGCAATGCATAAGATTTGCCTTGTCTTTTTCATAATCTTTTCCTCCTAATTTCACAAAAATTACTGGAAGCCGCCAACAGGGGTTCCCCGCGCGCCGCGGCCCCCGCTGACAGCTCCCGCGCAGTACAAAAAAACACACAGGGATAATCACCCCGTGTGTTTTTGATTCAAACACACCAACCTGATTGACGGCTTTGGGTATACCGTGGTATACTGAGGGGGCCAAAGTGCCGTAATTTCGGTTGTTTTGGGGTGGTCGGATCACCTTTGAGACAGGGCGTAGGTGGTGATGACACCTGCGCCTGCTTTGGCATTTTTGTCTGCCGGGAGCCAGTAGGAAGCCCGCGGCTTCCTACAACAGCAATGACAGTATATCATAGTAAAAAATAAAAATCAACTATTATTTTTTTGTGGTATAACAGCCCGTCATCTTCCTGTCAAATCATTTCTCCGAACCGGCCTTCACCGTCTCGGCGAATACGCCGATATGCTTGCGGGACAGCCGCCGGTCGATATGGAGCGAGCCGAAAAACCACTGTTGATAGGTGATTTTTTCTTCCAATACATTGAGATAAATATGCACCCCGTCCAATTTGGTCCCGCGGCTCAGGTGACCGCAGGAACGGCCGGAGGGCTGGTGGGTGATGATATAATCCACCGCGTTGCCGGCGGCCTCTAACCGGCGGGTTGCTTCGGCGATCTCCCCGGCGGAGGGCATCTCCTGCTCCCACCAGGTTTTGACGTCGTCCCGCAGGTCGTGGTCCACGCTCTGGCCGCCGCCGAAGGTGAAGAAGGTTTTCCCCTCGATGGTATAGAGCTGTCCCCGCATCAGGTGGAGCAGCCTGCCGTCGATTACCTGGACCCGGCCGCCGTTCCAGTCGGTGACGGGATATGCGCCCAGCAGATCGAAATTTTCGTGGACCCCGTCGATAAACAGCACCTGATATTTCAGGCTGCCGATCTGTTTCAATATCTTGCGCTCCCGCTTGGAGCCGTCCCAGATAAAACCGAAATCGCCGCAGACGATCAGCGTATCATGCTTTTTCAGCTTGCGCCCCGCCGCTCTCAGTTTCGCAAAATCGCCGTGGATGTCGCCGGTTATGTAGACCATAATGCCACTCCTTGATGGTAATCCTTAAACCTTTTGTAAAAATTCGACCGTTGTCACTCTTTTCATACTTTCCATCCGCAGAAATTTATGCTACAATACAGTATATCAAATTATCGGGGGTATGTCTATGAGAAAATTGTCATATATTGCGCTGGCGGTTTTTTTATTTCTTTTCTCCCTGACATGGCCTCTCTGTGCGACCGCGGCCGGCTATACGCTGCCGGATTCGGTGACCTGCACCGCCCGTTCGGCTATCCTCATCGGGTTGGGCGAGGATCCGTCGCAGGATGTTTTGCTTTTTAAGCGGGATGAAAATACCCGCCGCTCCCCCGCGGCGATGGCAAAGCTGCTGATGGCCGCCTATGCCTGGGGGCAAATCAGGGAGCGGGGATTGGATATTGATGCCGTCACCGGCACCTGGACTCAAAAATTAGCCGACAGCATCTCGGGCACCGGGCTGGCGGTGGCCAATATGAAGGTGGGAAATGCCTGGAAACTGCGGGACCTGCTGACAGTGGGGCTGATGGGCTCCGCCGCCGACTGCTGTCTTGTGCTGGCCGCGACAATATCCGAAAGCATTGACGCCTTTGTCTCGGGTATGAATGATCTGGCCAAAGAATTGGGCTGCACAAATTCCCGTTTTACCAACGTCACCGGACTGGATCACGCGGATGACGAGGATAATCTGCTGCAATATACCACCGCCTGGGATATGTATCTGATCACCCGGCATGTGTTGGGGATCCCCGAATTGACCGAAATACTGGCGCTGTCCCAGACAGAGGTTACGCCGGTCGAGGGCAGCGGCCAGACCTATATCAACGCCAACCTGATGATGCGCTCCGGCGGACAGCGGTATGCGCCGTTGGTATTCGGCCGTACCGGGTATTCGGATATCGACGGCCGCAGTATCGCCTCGGTGGCGCGCCAGAGAGGGTATGATTATCTGACCGTCGTCATCGGCACCGACCAACCCGATTCGGACACCGCCAACGCCCATTATCAGGACAGCCGCGCCCTGTATACCTGGGCTTTCGACAATTTCGCCTATAAAACGCTGCTTAGAAAAAATGAACCGGTAGACCAGCTGGCGGTGGAGCTGGCCTGGTCGATTGATAAGGTGATATTGGTCACCAAAGAGGATATCGCCTCCATCGTCGACAAGTCTCTCGATATTTCGATGGTGCGGCAGGAGATTACCAAAACCCAGGAACCTATCGACGCGCCGATTGAAAAGGGGGAGGTTTTTGGTAAAGTTGAGCTGTATATCAATATGGATCAAAAGGTGGGTGAATGCGAGCTGGTAGCCGCCGAATCCATTCCCCGCAGCGATGTCCTCCTGCTCTGGCGGAAGGTCTATACCGTCATTACTTCACCCTGGCTCTATCTTGGGATTTTGGGGATATTGCTGCTGTTCGGCGGATATATATTGCTGGCATTTGCGATGCATAAACGGCGAAAAAACCGGAAGATATTGAATAGGAGATAGGGGTTAGTGAATAGTGATTAGAGGTCCGGACGGAATGACACACTTACTGCTAACAATCCTAACTCCTATACCCTAACCCCTAACTATCATAAACTTTCCTGTGCAAGATTGGTTGACGGGGAGGTTTTTTGATATTTTTATTTATTTTTTGAAACTTTTTCCGTCTTTCGGTTATCTAATTGTCAGATGGAAGGAGGTGGACATATGCCGGAATCTATATTACAGTATTATTCCCTTGTCGGCGGGAACACAATCCCCAGAAAAAATGGAGGGAACCGGATAACCGAACGTTTATTGGAGCAGGAAGAAATCCAGACCGCTCAGGCGGGAGATGCGGCGGCTTTTGAAAGTATTTTCAATGCGGTTCAGGAACCGTTGTTCCGCATCGCCCTCTCGATCCTGAAAAACCGCCCGGACGCCAAAGACGCGTTACAGGAAACATTTATAAACGCGTATACCAATATCCAAAAACTAAAGCAACCCCAGCTTTTCAAAACATGGATCACCCGGATTCTTATCAACAACGCCAAAGCGATTATCAAGAAGAATAAAAAGTATCTATTGCAACAGGAAATCATTCCTATTTACAGTGAAGCACTAAATGAAGACGAAATATTGGTGAATGAATTGGTCGGCAAATTAAATGAAAAAGAGCGCATAGTTATTCAACTAAAGTTTTTCGGCGGATATGAATTGCATTTCATAGCACACATCCTAAAATGCCCCGAGAGCACTGTAAAATCGCGGTTATACCGGGGGCTCCAAAATATTAAGAAAGGATTTGATGAGCATGGATAACAATAATAATTCTCAAATAGAAAATATTCTTCTCAGGATGCAAAAAAAGATGCCGCTGTCGGATTTTGTTCCCAACACGGATGAAATCCCTGGCGACCAATTACGCCCGCGGCGGCGGTGGCAGCGGGTGATGGAATTGCCGGCGCAAGGGATACTTGCGCCGCCGCAAAAACGGTGGCGGAACGCGCTGGCGGCTGCCGCGTCAGTGGCGGTCGTGTTGGGGGTGCTGGCGGGGCTGTTAATATGGCCGCTGCATGGAGCCACTCCGCCGGTGGACTCGATAGACAGCACAACGCCAGCAAGCGATAGCGGCAGCTCAACGCCGGTTGAATCATCGGCCCGAGAAAGCGGGACAACGACATCGGAGCCAACAACCGCGCATTCCGCAGACGGCTCGGAAACACCATCCGATATGGATGATCCTACTGCCGCAGCAACCCAGCCAACCGCTTCGTCACAGGCTTCGAT
>WRDE01000109.1 GCA_009783605.1 Oscillospiraceae bacterium | reverse complement strand
TATGGCGGCGGATTTGTTGGGATGACGCGTCATGGCAAGCTGGGCGTTCGGTTGCGTAGAAAATTCATATTTTCTTTATTTTGGAATGAGACGGGAGCGATGAATGATATGCGGGAATATGTATACGGCGATTTTCTGAATACCCTGGATAAAACAGGGCAGATTATTTTGACGGCAATAAATGAACATATCGCGGTTCATTATCCGGAGTACAAGCCTTTCGATATAAAACCATTGGATAAATCAGAAGATGAATGGAGAATACATTACCGCAGGAAACCAAAAACCGGCAAAGCCATGTGTAGTGTATATTCCAGAAAAGGTAAACTGTCGATACAAATTTGCTTGATGTCGTCCATGACGCATGAATTTTTGATAAGACAGCATGAATTTTCCGACAAAATAAAAAATAATATATTAAGGCAGGCAATCTGTGCAGTGAATAAATCCTGCCGAAGTTATGGCGGGAACAATATTTGTCCGTGGCATCAGTATTTTTGGGTGAATAACCGCTTAATAATAACCTGCCCCTATCCCTGGGTTTCCTTTGAAAATTGTGATGAAGATGATATGGCAGAGATAAAACGGCTTATTGATATGCAGGCGAAGCATATGGTGCAGAACGCTAAAGACATCAAAGGCTCAGGATATACCGAGGGAAATCTTAAGAGATGCGGAGAGGTGCGTTTGATAACGTTGGACGATAGTTATTTAGATATTGACGTGTTTGAAGTAAGCAATCATGTGAAAAAAGCCGGGCGCCTTGATAAATATACAGGGTTATACAATCTTGTTCCAATGGGTGAAAAAGACGGACTGTGGTTTTATTTAAGCGATGAAGCCGTATGCGGAATAGACCGCGAAAAAAACGCATATTCACACAACGAAATACCAAAAGGCCGATATGCTATGGTGGTTATAGAAGACCCTTTTACTTTTTCGCTGAATCGCATATGGAATTATCTATGCAAATGGATACAGGATAACAAAGAAACCGTAAAGGGGCTTATATTAAACAATAATGAAAACACTTCGTGTCTGGCAAGGTTTTTTAAAGAGGATTCAAAAGAGTTTATGACTGTCTATATACCGATAAAATAGGCACCGTTTTTTAGGTGGAATGACTATATTATGGCGGTTTGACTTTTGGTGTAAGGAAAAAATAGGTTGAATTGGTCATACCGTCGCGACCTGCGCGACCCGTCGCGACCTGCGCGACCCGTCGCGAACCGCGCGACCCGTCGCGAACCGCGCGGAGAAAAATCAAGTAAAGCGCCCGGACATATTTTATCAAACAGCCATAAAATCAAGGAGGTCACAATCATGAGATTCGGTATCCTGACCAGCGGCGGCGACAGCCCCGGCTTGAATGCGGCCATCCGCGGGGTGACCAAAACCCTCTACCGGCGGATGCCGGACGCCGAGATGGTCGGCATTATCGGGGGATATACCGGGCTGTTAGAAAAGCAGTACCGGGAGATGAAGCCGGAGGATTTTTACGGCATAATGAACCTTGGCGGCACCATTCTGCGGACCACCCGGCAACCTTTCAAGTCAATGCGGGACGAGGAGGAGCCGGGGCTGGCCAAAATCGACAAGATCGTGGCTAACGCGCGGGAGCTGGGGCTGGATTGCGTCATCGCCCTCGGCGGCAACGGCACCCATAAGACCGCTAACCTGCTGGCCCAGCACGGGCTGAAGGTGGTGGCGCTGCCGAAAACCATCGACAACGATATCTGGGGCACCGACGAAACCTTCGGATTCCATACCGCCACCGAGCTGGGGGTGGAGGTGGTCGACCGGATCTATACCACCGCCGCCTCCCATTCCCGGGTGATCGTGGTGGAGATCATGGGCAACAAGTTCGGCTGGCTGGCGCTGGCGGTTGGGCTGGGGAGCGGGGCGGAGGTCATCGTGCTGCCCGAGATCCCCTATAACATCGATAAGATCAGCGAGACCATCTTCCGGCGGGCGGAACGGGGCCGTTCCTATTCGGTAGTCATCGTGGCGGAGGGCGCCTATTCAGTGGCGGAGGCCGGGATCAAAGCTAAGGAGCGGGTTGCCCGGCGGCAGTCGCTGGGCTTTTCAGCGGTATCGGCCAAGCTGGCGAAGGAGATTCAGGAGGCCACCGGTATCGAATCCCGGGCGATGGTGCCGGGCCATTACCTGCGGGGCGGCGCCCCGTCGGCCTATGACCGGATATTGACCACCCAATTCGGGACCTACGCGGCCAACCTGATCTGCGAAGGATCATTCGGGACGACGGTGGCGAAGAAGGACGGGAAGATCACCCACAATCCGCTGGCGGAGGTGGCCGGCAAAACCAAACCCATCCCCCCGGATCACCCGTTTATACAGGCGGCCCGGAGTACGGGGGTTTCGTTTGCGGATTAGCCCCATACACAAACGCCAGATAGCTCCATAAATAAACACTGACGTGTTTATGGTGCGTTGGAATGCTTGGATAAAACATACCGGGCGTTTGTGGTACGCTGTATCGCTTGAATGCAAATGATAAATGGCAGGTTGTAAGTTATAGCAATTTGATGAATCGTGTACTACATCTTTCTTATTTTTTCCCGCGCGGGTTGACCGCTTTAGTGGATTTTAGATAGTATACAAAAAGTCAAACCGCTATAAAAAAGGGCTGACGCGAATTGGATTCAATAATCCGTTTCGCGTCAGCCGCTTGATATAATTATAGTCTTATTCTTCCGCTTCCGCAGGGACTTCCTCAACTTCCGGCGCGGCTTCTTCGGCTGTTTCTTCAACGGCTTCGGCAACTGCTTCTTCGGCGGCTTCTTCAACTACCGCGTCTGTCGCTTCTTCAACAACCTCTTCAGTTGCCGCTTCCTCCGCCTCTTCCAAAATCTCCTCCGGTTCCGGCGGATCGGTCAGGGCTTTGATCGACAGGCTGATGCGTTTGGCCTGATAATCGACGTTGGTGATCTTGACCATGACGATCTGGCCGATTTTGAGGGCGTCCTGGGGTTTTTCGATCCGGCGGTGGTCGATCTGGGAGATGTGGATCAGGCCGTCGACCCCCTGCATGATCTGGGCGAAGGCGCCGAAAGCGGTCATGCCGACCACCTTGGCTTCGACGATGGAGCCGATGGGATATTTATCCACGAAGATGTTCCAGGGGTTGTCCTCCGCTTTGCGGTACCCGAGAGAGATCTTGTGTTTTTCGGGGTTCAACTCGCGGATATACACATTGACGCTGTCCCCGACGTTGACCACTTCGGAGGGGTGCTTCACCCGGGTCCAGCTCAGCTCGGAGATATGGATCATGCCGTCTACGCCGCCGATATCCACAAAAGCGCCGTAGGTGGTCAGGGATTTGACGGTACCGGTATAGGTCTGGCCGACCGCTGCCTGTGCCCAGAAGGCAGCTTCCTTTTCACGGCGGTCTTCCCGGGAGACGATACGCACCGAGCCTACCGCCCGGCGGCCTCTCTGGTTGACGTCGATGATTTTGATCTTCACGTCGGTGCCCTTGAGGGGGGAGAGATCCTCCATCCGGACATGGGACGCGTGGGAGGCCGGGATAAAGACCCGGACGCCCCGGCAGGCCGCCAGCACGCCGCCCTTGATGACGTCGGTGATGGTGGCGTCGAGGACGTCGCCGTTCTTTTCTGCGAGGATGATATCCTCCCAGCCCTTCTGGGCGTCGATCCGCTTTTTCGAGAGCATGATGGTGCCCTCGAGGTCGTTGGTCCGCATGATCAGTAGACTCAGCTCGTCGCCGACCTTCAGGACGGTATTCGGGTCAACGTTGGGATCGGCGGACAGCTCGTCCAACGGGACATAACCGGCCTGTTTCCGGCCGACCACCTCGACCTGCACCTCGGTGGGGGTGATGGCGAGCACGATACCGCGCACCTTGTCGTCGTTGTTCAGGCTCTGCAGCGAAGCCTCCAGAGCCTCTTCATAGGTCATTTCCTCAAAGGTTTTTTTGGGCGCTTCGGGTTCCGGAACGGGGGCAGCGGCAGCGTCCGGTTCCGGCGCGGGTTCCGCTGCTATTTCCGGGGCCGCGCCGGCGTCATCCGCTGCGTTTTCGGCAGCTTCAACCGGCGGGGCATTCTCCTCGGGAGTAATAGGGTCCGCGGGAACAGAGGACTCAACAGCTGTTTCGTCCGCTGCTTCGACGCTTTCGGGAATCTTTTCCTCGTTGAGAATGTCGGTCATAGTCAATAGAACCTCCTTAATAATTTGGGACGGGGTAGACGCGCCGGCGGTGACGCCGATACGCCGCGGTTCTTGCGAACCGCACGGCTTACCATCCGGTAAACCGCGAAATTGCGATTTCGATAAACCGCAGGAAATGCTTGTCCGCAGCGCGGCGGCGGCTTCTTCGGCGTTTTCGACCAGCGCGGTGGGGCAGTGCTGCGCGCAGACCTCCGCCAGCCGGGCGGTATTGGCGCTCTGCCGGCCGCCGATGACGGCCATCCAGTCGCTGCGCCGCGCCAGTTCCACCGCTTCCTGCTGCCGTTTTGCGGTCGCATGGCATATTGTATCAAATACAATCCAGTTTGTATAGTCCTTTTTTACTTTTTTTACGCATTTTTCCCAAGTTTGTACCCGAAAAGTCGTCTGCGCCACCATAATGGCGGATTTTTCCCGCAAATCCGGCTGTCGGACAAGCAGATTTTCCAGTTCTTCGGGCGAAGAAAGTTCCTCCGGTGAGGAAAAGACAAATTGTGGCCCTTTGCAATGGCCCCGGATACCGGCTACCTCCGGGTGACCGGCGTCGCCGGCGATCCATACCGGGCGGTCCGGCGGCTGTTCCGACACGATTTTGTGAATTTTCGCAACAAACGGGCAGGTGGCGTCGCAGACCTCAATCCCGCGGGCGGCGATCTCGTCATACATCGCCCGCGCCACCCCGTGGCTGCGGATCACCAATACCTGCCCCTCCTGCACCTGTTCCGGCGCATCCACAATCCGGACGCCGCGCCCGGCCAGCTCCGCCACCATCTGGGGATTGTGGATAATAGGCCCCAGCGTACAGACACTGCGCCCCCGATCCAGCAATGCGGTGACCTGGCTTACAGCGTTGTCGACGCCGAAGCAGAAGCCGGCGGTTTGGGCCAGCGTTATTTGGGGTTCGTGCGCCTGCGGGCGCAACTTCGCCTGTTCGTTATCCGTAATGGGAGCGTTCAAGGTGTGTCCTCTCAGTCGAAAAATTTACAAAAAATCCGGGTCGATTTCCAATGCTTCGTTGATGAAGGAGAATTTGCCGTCTTTATAGATGACTTCGGCTTGTATTTTGCCAATATAGGCAGGTGTTGCACCGTTATCATATTCCAATGTCAAACCTACTTGTACATATAACCGGTCATTATTGATTGAGAATTCTACAATAAGTCCATGTCCGATACCGGTAAACCGACCGAAATATTCTTCGTCATTCCATTTATTTTTTGCTGTGTATGATTCACCGTTAAAAGTGATAGTAACTGCTTTTTTATCATTTGAAAGTACACCGTCTATTTTCGGTTTATACCAACCATCCCGTTTATCTCCATATAAAACATGATCAACATATTCCGGTTTTCCATATGTTTCTTTATGTTCCGGTATGGATGTAATTTCCAACATATGTAGATCCATAATAGAGATAAAAGTTCCTGATCCGGTATACGTGATGATAGCCAATTCTTTTTCGCCATTGCCATCAAAATCGTGATATATCATCTCCGGCATGATACCCCGTGGCGTATACCAATCCCAATCGAAATAGGTGTCCTTTCCGTTGTGCTTTAATAAAACCCCGTAATTCCATGCCCCATACAAATAGATATCGTCTGATTCCAGCATGGCGATCAGCGGGAAAGGCGTCTTGTCTGCCTTGGATTTAGAATGTATTTCATTCCCATACGGATCGGTCGGCTCCGGGGGTTCTTCCGCCGCAGTTGTAGTAGCAGTTGTCCCCGCCGCAGTCGTAACAACCGCCGAACTCAATTCCACCGTATCAGTACAGCCCGCCACGCAGCAGACACAAATCACCGCCAATGAAAATGCCAAAAACCGTTTGAACATATCAATCCCTCAATTCCGAACTCCCCGCTTCTCCTCCGGCAGCATCCCCGCGATCCGTTCCCGCAGCAGCCGGGTGGCGTAGCGCAGGTCGGGCTTTTCCGGGTCGTGCAGATGCAGCTCGGCGTTGGTGATGACCGGGCCGAAGGTGATGGTGAACCGCCGGAACAGCCGGGATTTTCCGACCGGCAGATTGGTCGCCACCGGCAGGATATCCGCGCCGGTCTGGGCGGCCAGCAGCGCCGCGCCGCTGCGGAACCGCATCAGGGTGCCGTCCCTGCTGCGGGTGCCCTCGGGATAGATGCCGAGGATCCGGCCCTGCTCGACGATTTCCTTCGCTTTTTCCAGAGCGCCGGTGTCGTTCTCGCCCCGCCGCACCGGGAAGGCGCCGAAACAGCCGCTCACGAAAAACCGTTTCAGCCGGTTTGAGAACAGCTCCGCCTTGGCCATAAAATAGACCGGGCGGCGCTGGCAGATCAGCAGAAAAATCGGATCGAAAGCGACGGCGTGGTTGGAGCAGACGATCAGCCGCTCGCCGGGCCGGGGCCGCGGGATGTTCTCCCGGCCGACGACTTTATAGGGATATAATATCCAGACAATCGGTCTCACGATCTGCCGGATCAGCCGGCCCAATATCAGCATAACGGCGCCTCCTTTGACTGGGGCGGATTTTCTGCCAGCGTTTGCGACACCAGTTCCTCCAGCAGCGCCAGCGACCGCTCAAAGCTGTTGCCGGTGGTGTTCAGCACCACCGCGTCGTCCGCCGGACGGAGCGGCGAGATGTTGCGGGAAGCGTCTCCGGCGTCCCGGCGGCGCATATCCGCCAGCACCTCG
>WRDE01000108.1 GCA_009783605.1 Oscillospiraceae bacterium | reverse complement strand
CCGCCGATCCGCCCGGCCGTCTGATCCCCCGGCGTGCGGTCATATACCGTCAAATCCCCCAACGCCTCCAGACTTTTCCAGTCCAAATCCCCGGGATTCAGCGTATACCCATCCAAAACCACAATTTTCATCATCATTGCTCCTCATATATTTTTTAAAAATATACCATAAAATGATAAAATATAAAAGGCTTTTCCGGATAAATCAAGGGCAGTCTAATTTACCGATCATATTTTACAGCCATAAATCACCGCCCAACTGCCGTCAGCTAAAAAGATTGGGTACCACCCAACTGCCACAGTCCGCAGCGGGAACTTTGTTCCCGCAGACGAATAGGTGTGTGGAGGGGGATTTTTAAGGGGAATCCCTCTCCTTGCACACCATTTATCTGCGGGAACAAAGTTCCCGCTGCGGACTGTGGCAGTTGGGTGGTACCCAATCTTTTTGGCTGACAACAGCTGGGGGGGGGAATTGGATTGCCGCGGGATACCAACCCCCAATAAAAAGCCCGCCGGCGCTGATTGCGCCGGCGGGCTGCCCCATTTGCCGTCCTGCCTGACCCAATAGAACCAGGCGTTCTCAATGAGACCGGTATAGAAAATCTTCCGATAATTCAGCGGGAGCACTGCCTAAATATTTTGACAAACTGTGGGTATTCCGGCGGGCCTGGTCCCGGATCGCCTGCATCCGTTCCTCGCATTCCTCCCGCTCCGCCGCGGAAAGCCGCGGCAGGATTTCTTCGATAAGCTGATACACCTCCCATCGGTAAGGGGCCTTTTCGGCACAGAGCAGCCCGAACCTGGCCGCCTGCGTAAACCTGCCCTGCTCCATACAGGAAACAACTTTCCAGTACAGCGCCCGGTCATTCGGGTTTTTCATCCGGTCAAATTCCCTGTCCACCCCAGGATAATCCTCTGCCTTCCCGGCATACAGGATGCGCAGCAGCGACGCTTCGGTGTCATCCGGCAAAAGAAAGCCGCCGGCCAAAATGTCCGCCGCATCCTCATACCGGCCCTCCGCCGCCGCCCATCCGGCCCGGTTTTTCACCGTTTCCGGGATAACTAAAACCGCGCAGGCGATAACCGGCAGAAGAAACAGCGCGCCAAGGCGCTTTGGAAATATGGTATATGCATCCGGCTCCCGCCGGTTCTCGGCCGCATACATACAGAGCAGCAGCAACAGAATGATCGCCAGAAACGAAAAGGAAAAATCCTGGAGGGCGTGGACTAAGATCATCAGCGCCGCCACGATATATTTGTCCATCCTTTTCCGGTACAGCCAATAGACGATTAAGGCGGCCACCAATCCCACCGCCAGAAACCCGCCGGACAGCCCGATCTGGATATACCCGCAGTGGGGCACCGCCGCATCGTAGTCAGCGGTTTTATACATCTGCATATAAAACGCCCACGCGCCGGGCCCCAATCCTAACGGATGCAACAGCATGGTGTTGAACCCATCGCTGATCTGTATCGCCCGCTCAACAAAGGTCAACAGCGGCTGCATACCTCGCAGCAGCAATACTCCCCCGACCGAAGCACTGCCCAGCGCAATCGCGCCACCGATAACCCATCTCTTTTGCGATAAATTATCTATAAATATCTGCACCGGTTTCCATGCAACGATATATGCGAGGGGGATTAGCGGCGACAGCCAGGGGAACGGCGTATATCTGGCAACAGCCAGCATGCCGGCCGCAATGACAGCCGACAAAATCATGCCGCACAAACAATATCCGACGCACATCTTTTTCCCGGCAATACAATAGAGGATCCATCCCGCGGCATACACCGCCAGCGCGCCGACCGATAAGGTCAGCATCAGCGCGGTCTCCATCATCACCGCCCAGACGGCTTTTTTCCCCGAGAGCCGGGTCAAGAAAGCGCAGACGGCCAAAAAGATCCCGGTGGCGTTGGCGTACTGAAAAACGCCGAACAGCCGTCCTGCCACCGTCATGTTGGTCAGCCAACCGCCGTAAGCCAGCAGCCCGACGCCGGCCACCACCAACCCCGCCTTAAAAACCAGATCGTCGGCGTCCAGCTCCATACCAAACAGCAGCAGCACCCAGACGATCACGACCACGATTTTTCCGGCGCCCATCCACCCCTCGGCATGGAAACCGGCATTCACAGTGGAAACGGCGTATGCGGCCAACAGCCCCGCCAGCGCAAACAAAACAAATTTCGGCGGGATGACAAACGGGCGGAAGGTCAGTAGAGCGGACAGAAATATGCCCGACAGACACCAGGAGATATTGGAGAAACCGCCCTGCCATACCGTGATAAGTATAAAAAACAAGGTCATACAGTGGTTGACCGGCGATAACCGCTTCTGTTCCGGTTTCATAATCTTCTTTTTTGCCATAGTCATTCCACCGTATGTATATATACCGTACATTTACGCCAAAACCGCATTATCGGCTATATAATTCAACACCTTTTGGGTCAGCACAACCTGCTTCAGCCAGGGCAGTCCATATTCCTCCTCAAACATGGAATAGTCACTGGAACCGGCATATTCGGCAAAATAGTCCGCCAGATCCTGATTGCTGACCGTAAATTGCCCGTCCTCCGCTATCGCCTGGACGATCAGCGAAAATTTCACGCTCTGCAAAACCTCTTTCCGCTTGGTCTCGATCAGCTCCTCCACGCTGGACGCGTCCACATAGGCGCTGAGGAATTCCTCCAGCTCCATTCCGTAGTTATCCGCATATCCCTGATAATACTCCAGCATCACCTTTTCCTGATAGGTTATCAGCTTGGCGGGCACCTCCTGAACCGGCACCTCGGTTTTCAGATATCCGTCGATATATTCTCTGACAGCTCTTTTGTGCAGCTCCGCCCGTATTTTATCCTGCATTTCGGCAACAGTTTCCCACCCGTCACTCTCGGACAGATTCGTTTTGACGAATTCGTCGGTCAGCTCCGGCAGCGCCTTATCAACAATAAAATTGATCGTCGTGACAAATACGGCATCCTGCCCCGCAAGACTCGGGTCATTCGGATATTCGTCCGGGAAGGTGACCTCTACATTGATGGTATCCCCGGGCATGGTACCGATCAGCTGGTCGATAAAATCATCAATAAAATTGGTTTCCCCGATAACGACCGGATACCCCTTGCCCTCGGTGTCGCCGCCCGCAAACGGCACGCCGTCCACACTGCCCGCGAAATCAATATTTACGGTATCCCCGTCAGCAACCGCGCGGTCGGTGATTTGGGTATCGGTTGAAAATTCAGACAGAATGCCGTTGATCTCGTCCTGGACGGCTTCATCCGGAATTTGATGTACATCCGCCGGGACCGATATACCCTTATAGGTAAAAGTCCCGACATAATCCAACGCTTTGACCCCTTCCCAAAAACCGTTTTCATCAATCCCCTCGCTATAGGCAAAGCCCGTCCGGCCTTCAGGATCCCCGCAACCGGTCAGCAGCGCAAGAAGCAGAACCAACACCAAAAGGCGGCACAACTGTATTTTATGCTTTTTCATTCTCCAAATCTCCTTATAAAAATTGAAAATCTGCTAATATAATAAAGGTAAACAAGAAAAATGTCAATAACAAGAATAAGGAACGCAGGGCAATCTAATTTGCCGATACTATCTCACAGCCACAAACCGCCGCCCATCTGCCGTCAGCCAAAAAGATTGGGCAGCAATGCTAAACCGTGAATATAATATCAGTATATTATATTCACACATGTAAGGAACGGCCGGCGGCCGTTCCTTACATGGCAAATGTTGTTAATAATTTTTCGCTGTCTTACCCCATCTTTTCATTTTCAGGAATACAATCAGCCATCCGCCGGTTACAAACATAAACGCCGGGATCATGCCGGGGGCTTCGCCGGTCTGCGGCGGCGGGATCGGAATGTTTTCCGCGTATACCACCGTGATGATCTGATCCTCCGCGTTGGCCTCCACCGCGGGATAGGTTATCAGGGTATGGTATCCTTCCGGCCGGTGCAGATCCATCCAGCCGGCTCCCAGATCCTTGGTCGCCATCGCCTCATTGACCGGCGCGCCGGTGAGGAAGGTTTTGCCGCTGACGGTGCCGCCGATCTTTTTGTCGGCCGCGATCATATCCTTATAATAGACCAATTTATACGTCATCGGAAGATAATCCACAAAATGCTCGCCGTTTTTGGTATACTTTTCCTGGGCATATACATAGGGCATATTGTCAAACCAGGTCCCGGCGGGTTCTTTCGGGACGATATGGGTTTTGAAATGGGCATCGGTATCGTTCCCCAAAAACTGCCGGATGGCCACATTGGTGGTGCTTTTTCCGTCGATAATATCGGTGAAGGTGTTGCCGGTGATCTTGTTGATCTGGGCGTATTCCACATAGACCGGCACTTCGGTCCAGTTGGCGAATTGGTTGCCGGTGATCTGCACCTCGCCCCAGAGGGGATCGCTCCAGCCCCATGTGGCCTCCACCGACCGGGGGGACACGCCGTGAAATTTGTTGCCTTGGATCACCACACCGCCGTCTTTTTTGCCGGAAACCAACGCCCCGGCCACATATTTGCCTTTGATCTCATTATTTTTCACCGTGACCTTTTCGGAGCCGGGATTGATCACAAACGGCCGGGCGGCCCCTTTGGCCGGATCGACCGGCTCGATGGTATTCCCCTCAATCAGGATATTCCGGGAGACAATATCGTTGGAAAACAGCGTTTCGATTGCATACCCCGCCGACCGGTCCGGATTGTGAAAATAGCCGGGCTGCAGCAGGTTGTTCCGGATCGTCACATTCTCAAGCACACCGCCGGGGATATTCCAGATATTGATACAGTTATAAGCGCCCCATTCCGCCGGCGCGGGATAGCCTTTGATGGTCAGCCCCTCGATGGTCACGTCGGAGCACATGATCCAGAGCCCGTTGGAACCGGCGGGCTCCGGCGTATTCTGAATAATGGCGGCATGGTTAGTACCGATCAATTTCACCGGCTTCCGGATATGAAAGCTGCCGGTATAGACGCCGTCGTCCACATAAACGGTCCGCCCGCCCGCATCGGCTTCATTGGCCGTTATCGCGTCGATAACGGTGGTAAAACGGTGCCCCGCCGGCGCCGCGGCCGGCAACGTCCCCCCGGGACTCACATAAAACGCGTCGGGGTCAACCGCTGCCGCGAAAGCCGCCGAAACGCCCGGGCAAAAAGCCGCAAGAACCGACAAGGCCAGCACAGCCAGGATTATTTTTTTGCATACGGTCATAATAAATCGCACCTCATTTTTTTTACATTTTGGAATCTCTTTGATAGTATTTTCATTATGAGGTGAATTATTTTTGAGAATTATTGTAAAAAATCGAATAACAATTTATTATTGCATTCCCTCTCATTTCTTGCTATACTATAAAAAACACCAAAATATCCGAAAAAACGGGGGTAAACATGCATGGAACCGGAAAGACGGGAACCTGCGCCGGCGGGCGGCGGCGATAACAATGCGGCGGCGGCCGGAAACACGCGTTTGGACGACAATGAACTGCGGGCCAATCTGGACGCGCTGACGGCGCGTAAAAAAAATATGGGTTGGGGCGCGCTGGCCTGTCTCGCCGGGGCGGTGATATTCTTTTTTGCGGACATATGGCCGCTCTCTATCCCGGCACTGATCGCCGCTCTGGCGTTCTGGCTGATGAAAAGCTCGGCCAGCGCGAGAATGATCGGTCTGATCAAGCAAAACGCGGTGCGGGACGCGCTGGAGGCGGTTTTTTCGGATATTGAGTATAATCCGAGAGGGTGTTTCCCCCGCCATATCATCTCCGGCGCAGGGCTGGTCGACGGCTGGGATCACTGCTCCGGCAGCGATTATGTCAAAGCTCTGTATAAAGGACACCGCATCGAGTTTTCGGACATACACCTCGAAAGGGAGGAGACCACCACCGACAGCGACGGCCATACCCAGACCCATTATGTGACGGTTTTCAGAGGACAGTGGATATCCTGCCAGTTGGATAAGCAGCTGCCCGCGATGGTGCGGGTCCGGGAAAAGGCCGAGCGGCGGGGCATTGCCAAAAAGATGTTCGGCAGCCATGTCAACCGCAAAAGCGATGTTGAAACCGAAAACCTCGCCTTCAACACCCAGTTCCAGATCCTCACGAATGATCCGCATACCGCTTTTTATGTGCTGACGCCCCATTTCATGGAATATATCCTCGCCGCCGACCAGCAGGCCAACGGGCTCACCAATCTCTGCTTCGCCGGCGAAGCGGTGTATATCGCGGTACATAACAACCGCGATTCCTTTGAAATCGGCAGAAAGGCGGCTACTACCAAGGATCTCCCCGCCCTCCGCCGGCGGTTCCAGGCCGAGACCCGCTATATCACCGCCATTTTGGACGAATTGTTTCAGAATGATCATCTGTTTAAGGGGACAGAAAATGCATAATCGTTTGCGCAAATAAGAATCCATATTAAAAAGAATTTATTTAAGGAGGCATTTTTCAATGGAACACCCATTACTCATCCTTTTTGCCGCCGTCGCCTTTATCCTGCTGGTCGCTGTTTTTTGGTGGATCCGTACCGGCAACGGATTCAAGCGGAAACAGATCAAAATCGACGAGGCACTGTCCGGGATCGAGGTATCACTGACCAAGCGGTACGACATGCTGACCAAGCTGCTGGACGTGGCCAAGGGGTATGCCGCCCACGAAAAAGAGCTGTTCACCCAGACGATCCAGCTGCGCCGGGGCATGTCGATAACCGAAATGAACGACAAAAGCAGCCAGATTGACGCGATGGCGGCCCGGATCCACGCGGTCGCCGAAAGCTACCCGGAGCTGCGTTCGGCCGACGTGTTCCGGGAACTGCAATCCGGCATCCGCGACGCGGAGCAGCATCTGCAAGCCGCCCGCCGGCTGTACAACAGCAACGTCACCGCCTTCAACACATCCTTG
>WRDE01000107.1 GCA_009783605.1 Oscillospiraceae bacterium | reverse complement strand
ATCTTCTGATCTCACAAAATGTTTTATGTTTGCCTTATTCGGCATATAAATTCCCAGCCTGTCAGTATATACACACATTTTGTTGGTCTTTCCATAAATTTGCATAGGAAAGCCAACGACCGTATATCCCGCACAACCGTCATAGCATCTCCAGCACCGGGACAATCTTTCATAAACAAATTTCTTTAATTCCTCAGAATCGTTTTCAATCATTTCAAACAAGTGATAGATCGGCGAAGTGTTATTTGCGTCATAAAGAAAACGTATCGAAATCGATAGATCGCCGTTTAACGCACCCATATCCATCAATAGTCTTTTTTTATAGGTATAATCCACACCATATCCGGGGCAGTGACCGCTATGCACCGAGCGGGTCAATCCCAATTTTTTGGCGATAGCGTCAATCTGCATCGCCATATTTTTTTCGTCGTCATTCAGAAAAATAAGCGCGTTTTCAAATTTATCATACGTATACGCTTTGCATAGCTTCCTGAAATCGCAATATGTGAAGCTGTTGTCGCCGCCCCCCTTTTCTTTTACCGATACCAATGCCATTTCGCGCATGGCATAAAATATGTTGGGATATAACGTGTTGGTTAAAATGGCGCTGTCTCCTTCATAATGAATTCTCAAACCGGTTCTTTCAAGAATCTCTTTACGCTGCCCCGCGCTTATAGTAACCTGACGGTCTTTATGATACGCCTTGCTTTTTATTTGTTTTAAGAACAGTTTATCAAACAGCGAGCGGTTGAGCGATAAATAATCCCCGCCCGCTTCGCCTGCCCGCCCGAAATCCGCGAACGGCATGATGAATTTATTTTGTATGCCCAACCGCTGATGATGCGGAAATGGCTCGTATACGTCGGGATTTTCATACAAATCACTCAGCAGATGCAAAAAATATTTTTGTAATTGTTCGCAGCTGTCCGCCATATACGACGGCATGTGATCGCGTATTTCCTGCGGGAGTGTTATGTCAAGCGGCATGATATGAATAGCCGTGTTCCATATCGTTTTATGCGCCTCTGACGGAAATTCCTTTTCATTTTTATCGAATACCATGTCTATTCCTCCTTTTTTAGTGATTAGTGGATAGTGAGTAGTGAGTAGTGGATAGTGATTAGTTGTGGCGATAGTTAATAAAATCAAGCAGATAACCAAATTCTAATCACTAATCACTATCCACTAATCACTAATTAGCCCCTCCGCGGCCAATAAAATCCCCATCTTGGCCGCGTGAAAATTCAGCCCGCCCTGTATATACGCCGCGTATGGCTCCCGCAGCGGCGCGTCGGCGGATAGCTCAATTGAGGCGCCGGCCGTGAACCCGCCGGCGGCCATAATCACCTGGGTGTCATATCCCGGCATGTCCCAAGGCTGGGGAACAACAAAGCTGTCGACCGGCGCGCCGCGCTGCATCCCCTGACAGAAGGCGATCAGTTTCTCCGGATCCCCCAGCGTCACCGATTGGACGATATCGGTCCGCCCGGCGTCATAGGCCGGCGACACCTCATATCCCATCAGCCCAAACAGCGCCGCCGCGAACACCGCCGTCTTGACCGCTTCGCCGGTCACATGCGGGGCCGCGAACAGCCCCATGAACAGCGAACGGTTCAGCCCCAGCGTCGCGCCGACCTCCCGGCCGATACCCGGCGTCGTCAGCCGCGCCGCGCACAGCTCGATCAGATCTTTTCGGCCGCACAGATACCCGCCGGCCCCGGCGATGCCGCCGCCGGGATTTTTGATCAGCGAACCGGCCATCAAATCGGCCCCAACCGCAACCGGTTCCTCTTTTTCCACAAATTCCCCGTAGCAGTTATCCACAAACACCGCGATATCCGGCCGTACCGCTTTGACCGCCGCCGCGATCTCCCCGATCTGCCGCACCGTCAGCGGCAACCGGGCGGAATAGCCCCGGGAGCGCTGGATGTACACCAATTTTATCGCCGGATCGGTCCGCACCGCCGCCGTTATGGCCGGAATGTCCGCCGCGCCGTCCTGTTTCAGCGCGATCTCCCGGTATCCCACCCCGAATTCCGCCAATGAACCGGCGGCCGGGGTGATCCCGAAGACCGAAGCCAGCGTATCATAAGGCGCGCCGGTCGCCGACAGCGCCGCATCCCCCGGCCGCAATATCCCGAACAGCCCGGTGGCAATAGCATGGGTGCCGGAGAGGATCGAGTGCCGCACCAAGGCGTCCTCAGCGCCCAGCGCCCCGGCGAACACCGCGTCCAAAACCTCCCGCCCCCGGTCGCCATAGCCGTAACCGGTGGTGGCGGCAAAATGGCTCTCGCTCACCCGGTTGTTGATAAAAGCCGCCAGCACCCGCCGCTGGTTATGCTCGGTCACCGCGTCAATGTGCGCAAAAGCCGGGCGGACAAGCGCGTCCGCCTGGTCGGCAAGACGGAGAATTGTATCGGGCAGGTCAAAAAACAGCATGATTTATCCCTCTTAGAAAATGTATAATTAAGCATTTAGCATTTAGCATTCAGCATTGCTATGGCGTCCTCACACGCCCGCACCAACTGCCCGCAAACCGTCTCCACCGAAAACCGTTCTAAAATACTAGCCCGGATGACCTCCGGGTCATATTTTGGCGCCCCGTCCAACATCCGCAGCATCGCCGCCGCCATCGCGCACGGATCGTCAACCGGCACCAACAGCCCGGTCTCGTCGGTGATGATATCCTGCGGGCCGCCGCACATGGTCCCGATCGCCGGCTTGCCGCAGGCGGCGCATTCGTGCAGTACGCAGGAGAGCATCTCCCGCCGGGAGGAGCAGATGAAACAGTCGCAGGCGTTCATAAACGCCGGCACCTGCTCCCGCGGCACCGCGCCCACCAACCGGCAATCCTCTCCGATCCCCAGCCGGTCGATCAGCTTTTGTAACCGCTCCCGCTCGTCCCCCGCTCCGGCGATATGCAGCCGGATCGGCCGATCGGTCAATCCGCGCAGCTTCGCAAAGGCTTCGATCAGCATATCATAGCCTTTGATCGGCCGCAGCTGCCCCATCGCGGCGAACAGAAACGGAGCGTTTTCGCCTTTTTCCTGCGGCAGAATAGAAAAACGTTCGCCGTCGACGAAATCCGGGATGATGCGCGTCTCTTTATGTGGCGCCATCACCTCATACAATGTTGACCCGACGCAGGCATTGACCGCAGCGGCGTCCATCGTGGCAAACAGCCGTTTTTGCGCGGCGCTGCCGGCCCCTTCGGTCACCACGAAAGAGCTGTGTTCCATAAAAAACAGCGGCAGGTTTTCCCATTTTGCCAGCGAAACGGCCTCGTCCCCCTGCAGCGACGACCGCAGGTTGATCACATCCGGCCGCCCCCATTCGCGTTCCAGCCGCCGGTAAAGACGGTGCATCATCAGCCGGCGCTGGAACGCCCGCCCGCGCTCCCATTTTGGGGTCAGGTTGGGCCGGAAATATTTATAAGTCGCCACACCGTTCACGTTTTGGACGGTGATCCCGCTCCCGCGGAACTTATTATTGACTTCGGTATACAGCACCGCCACATCCACCCCCCGGGCCGCCAGCGCCTCCGCCTGCTCACGAAAAACCGAGCCCAGCACCGGCATCGCAGGCGAGCTGTACCAGGAGGGAATGATTAATAGCTTCATTTGGATCACTTCGCTTTATTTATGAGTTGACAGTTGACAACAGACCGCGCGCGGTCTGTTGTCAACTGTCAATTAAACAGGCTCATCTGCGATGTCTCCGGCAGTCCCTCCAAGGCGCCTAACCGGTTCAGGGTTTCGCAGACGGTTTTGCTGATGCCGGTGCGGGTTTGGAGGTCTTCGCGGGAGATATAGCTGCCTTCCGCCTGGCTTTCCAGCATCCGTTCGGCGGCGGTATCGCCCAGTCCTCTGACCGTGTTAAACGGCAGCCGGATCTTTCCGTCCTCCACTAAGTATTTATAGGAATGGGAGCGGTAGAGATCCACCGGCAGAAAGGCGATTCCCCGCAGCATCGCCTCAAATGCGATATGCAGGCTCTCGGCCAGATCCTGTTCGGTTTTGGAGGTTTCCCGGTCCTTTTTCCAGGCGGCGGCCAACAGCTCCCGGGCGGCGCCGACCCCGCCCATAACCTGCTCGGCGTCTAACGCCTTGTTGCTGGCGGTAAAAAACGCGGCGTAGTAGGCCACCGGATGGTGGACCTTATACCACCCGACCCGCAACGCGCCGATCACATAGGCCGCCGCGTGGGCTTTCGGGAACATATACTTGATCTTGAGGCAGGATTCGATATACCATTCCGGCACCCCGTTACCCCGCATCGCCTCATAGTGCTCGTCGGTAAACTGCGCGGCGGCGTTGCCCCGCCGGACGATTTCGGTGATCTGGAAGGCAGTTTTTTGCTCCAGCCCCTGATGGATCAGATAGGTCATGATACTGTCCCGGGTTCCGATCACGTTGCTGATGGTGCAGATACCGTTCCGGATCAGCTCCTGGGCATTGCCCTCCCAGATGCCTTTGCCGTGGGACAGGCCGGAGATCTGGATCAGGTCGGCGAAGGTTTTCGGTTTGGCGTCTAACAGCATCGGCTGCATCAGCGCGGTCCCCATCTCGGGGATCGACAGGGTGCCGGTATTGCAGTGCAGCTCCTCCCTTGAAATACCGAAACAGTTTTCGGGCGAAGTGAACAGCGCGAACACCTGCGGGTCACTCATCGGCACATCCAGCACCGAAATACCGGTATATTCCTCGAGATATTTGCAGATGGTGGGATTGGTATGCCCCAAAATATCCAATTTCAACAGGGTTTCATGGATCGACTCAAAATCGAAATGGGTGGTGATGAACTCGGAACCGGTTTTGTCCGCCGGCCGCTGGATCGGGGTGAATTCTTCTATCTCATACCCCTCCGGCAGTACCAGCATACCGCCCGGATGCTGGCCGGTGGTGCGTTTGATGCCGGTACAGCCGGCGATCAGCCGCTCCCGCTCGGCGGCGTTCAGCGTCCAGCCGCGCTCCTCGGCGTATTTCATCACAAAGCCGTAAGCGGTCTTGTCGGCGACGGTGCTGATGGTGCCGGCCTTGAACACCCGGTCGGCGCCGAACAGCACCTCGGTATATTTCTGCGCCGCGCTCTGGTATTCGCCGGAAAAGTTGAGGTCGATATCCGGCGTCTTGTCGCCGTCGAACCCCAGAAACGTCTCAAACGGGATCTCATGGCCGTCCCGGGTCAGCGGCTGCCCGCATTGCGGGCAATCCTTCGGCGGCAGATCAAAGCCGGAACCCGCCTCGCCGCCGGTAAAGAATGCGCTGTATTGGCAGCCGCGGCAGCAATAGTGCGGCGCCAATGGGTTGACCTCCGAGATGCCGGCCAGATACGCCACGAAGGAGGAACCCACCGAACCGCGGGAGCCGACCAGATAGCCATTCTCCTCGGAATTCCTGACCAACTTCTGGGCGATCATATACATCACCGCGAACCCGTGTTTGTTGATCGCGGCCAGCTCCCGCTCCATCCGCTGTGCCACTAACTCCGGCAGCGGATCGCCATAGAGCTCCGCCGCCCGTGCCCGGGTAATCCGGTCCAGCTCCTCCCCGGCCCCCTCTATCTTGGGCGTATAACTGCCGTCCGGAATCGGTTTCAGCTCCTCGATCATCTCGGCGATCCGGTTGGGGTTGACCACCACCACCTCGAAAGCCTTTTCCTCGCCCAGATAGGCGCATTCCGCCAGCATCTCATCCGTCGTCCGGAAATACAGCGGCAGCGGCCGGTCGGTATCGGTATACCCCTGCCCGGCCTGAATGATCCTCCGGAAAATCTCATCCTCCGGCTCCAGAAAATGCACATCGCAGGTGGCGCAGACCGGGATATCCAGCTCCTCCCCCAGCTGCGCGACGGTGCGGTTGAAGCCCCGCAGCTGTTCCCCGGTCTGGATCTGCCCGTCCCGGATATGGGGGTTGTTCAGCATAAACATATTGTTGGCGATCGGCTGGATCTCGAGATAATCATAAAACCGGGCGATTTCGCACAGCTCGTCCCAGGGCCGCCCGGCCACCACCGCCTCAAACAGCTCTCCCCGCTCGCAGGCGGATCCGACAATCAGCCCCTCCCGGTGCTCTATCAATTTTTCCCGGCTGATCCGGGGCTTATACCGGAAATTGTGCAGATGGGAATGGGAGATCAGCTTATACAGATTTTTCAGCCCGGCCCGGCTCCGCGCCAGCAGGATGATGTGCTTATAATCCGCTCTTTTGGCGTCCTCCTGCTGCTGTTGGTCGTCCTTTTCGCCGGTGACATAATACCCTTCGACCCCGTACAGCACCTTGACCGGCCGGCCGTTTTTTTTACAGCGCGCCGCCGCCCGCATCGCCTCGGGAAACGACTGGATCACTCCGTGATCGGTGACGGCGACGGCCGGATGCCCCCACAGCGCCGCCCGCTCCACCGCCTGTTCCACGTCGGTCAGCGCATCCATCGCCGACATCTTGGTATGCAGATGCAGCTCCACCCGCTTGCGCCCCGCGTCATCCCGGCGGATCTCCCGCTCGCCGGTCAGCGCCATGGATTTGGCGTTGATGATATATTCCTGATCCCATTTATTGTATTCATACGCCCCGTAAGCCACGATATTGTGGCCGGCCTCCAGCTCCTCCATCTGGGTGATCTTGGCGGCGTCCTTTTTGACCTCGCACCAGACGGTGACGGTGAGCGAGCCGGCCCGGTCGGTGATGAAAAAGGTATATTTGACCCGGGAATTGTCCCGGTAATACCGCTTGTCCGCCTTGAATATCTCCCCGGCGACGGTATACGCGCTGCCGTCCGGCTCTAACTCCGACAGCGCCGCCGGCCGCTCCTTAATCGGCTTGCCGAACAGCAGCAGGCTCCCGTCCGGCTGGGCCGCGTCGGGCTTCAGCGCCTTGTTTTTGACCGCCGGCTTGGCCGCCTCGGCGGCT
>WRDE01000106.1 GCA_009783605.1 Oscillospiraceae bacterium | reverse complement strand
CCGGGCAAAAAGTGATTTTCTGGCGAATATGAGCCACGAAATGAGAACACCGCTGAACGCCGTTATCGGCATGACGGCGCTGGGGCGGAATGCCGCCGATCCCGAGCGGAGAGAATATTGCCTGGCCCGGATCGAGGAGGCGTCCAAGCACCTGCTCGGGGTAATCAACAATGTATTGGATTATTCCAAAATCGAAGCCGATAAGCTGGAGCTGGTAGAGACGGAATTTATCTTTGAGGAGATGCTGAAAAAGGTATGCGGCGTCATCACGTTCAAAGCGGCGGAAAAGGAACTGGATTTCAACGTCCGTATTGATGTGAATATCCCGCGGACGCTGGTGGGGGATGAGCAGCATCTGACCCAGGTGATCACGAATCTGCTCTCCAACGCGGTGAAATTTACGCCGGAAAAAGGCCGGATCACCCTGAGCGCCATACTGGCCGGCGAAAAAGACGGTCGTCCGCTGGTCCGGATTGAGGTGGAGGATACCGGTATCGGCGTTTCCGAAGAGCAAAAAAGCCGCCTGTTCCGCTCCTTTGAACAGGCCGACAATACCATAACCAAGCGTTTCGGCGGCACCGGCCTCGGGCTGGCGATCTCAAAGCATATCATCGAAAAAATGGGCGGCGAAGTCACGCTGGAATCGCAAATTGATCAAGGCTCGATATTCGCGGTCACGGTGCCGCTTCAAGAAGGTTCGGCTGCCGCGGCTCCGGATACTGCCGATGGGCAAAAATGGCGGGTACTGGCATTAGACGGAACGGTTGAAACCAAGCCGGATACCGGCGAAAAACAGGCGGATGATAGGTTATTGCATAACGAATCATCAAATGATCTGTCATGCAATAACCCGTCATCGAATGACCTGTCCGACCGCCGTATTCTGTTGGTTGACGATGTGGAGATAAACCGGGAAATCGTAATGGCGATGCTTGAGCCGACCAACGCCGCCATTGACTGCGCCGAAAACGGCGCCGAAGCGCTGAAAATGTTTTCTGATGCTCCCGAGCGCTACGATTTGATCCTCATGGATATACAGATGCCCGAAATGGACGGCTATCAGGCTACCCGCAGCATTCGCGCCCTTGATACGCCCCGGGGACAGACCGTACCGATCATCGCGATGACGGCCAACGCTTTCCGGGACGATATCGAGAGAGCGCTGGCGGCGGGGATGAACGCACATATGGCCAAACCGATTGATTTTAACGGCCTGATAGGCAAACTCAGTGAATATTTGTGAAGAAATCCCTTGAAATGCTGTTTGAAAGATGCTATACTATCTGTATTCATATAGAATTATAGTGCCGGAGGACCTCAAATGAAGCGAATAGGGGCCGTATTGGTCATAGTGGTGTGTATACTCCTGGCTGTAACCGGATGCGTATCCGATACGGAACAGGCAACTGCAAGATTGCCGGACGAAAATAGGGTATATTACATGACGATTTTTTCGGTTGTGTTGATGTGCTTATTGACCGTGACGGTTTTTCTGTTCATAAGGAGTGTGCGGCTCGGCAAAAAATTGAAAGAGATGGCCAATACCGACGCACTGACGGATATTTTCAACCGGCGGTTCTTCATGGAACTCAGCGAAATCCAAATATCCCGGTCGCTGCGGACCGGTATCGACTGTTTTGTGATCATCTTCGATCTGGATTTTTTCAAAAAAGTCAACGACACCTACGGCCATCAGGCGGGGGACAAGGTTCTGAAAGAAGTCGCCCACAGGGTCAAAAACACCATCCGGGCGTATGATATTCTGGGCAGATACGGCGGGGAAGAGTTTATCATTTTTATGACTGCCGCCAAAGCGATCAAAAAAGACGACGTAATCAACGCCGCCGAACGTATCCGGTTGGAAATATGCAACAAGCCGGTGGAATATGAAGGGCTCCAGATACCGATTTCCGCCAGCTTCGGCATCTCCTATGCCTCCCCGAAATACGATATGGATACTGCGACCAAATACGCCGACGAAGCGCTGTACAAAGCGAAAAACACCGGGCGCAACAAGGTAGTATTTTATGGCGACGAATAGATTCACACATACACAAGAAACACAATCCGCGCCTCAGCGCGGATTGTGTTTTTGTCTGCGCTATAAAACACAATACTGCGGGAACGGTAGATTCACACATACACAAGAAACAACATACGCGCCCCGGCGCGTATGTTGTTTTTGTCTGCGTTATAACGCACAGGGAGTGGGAACGGTAGAAAATGACATCGGTGTCGTCTCGCATTTTTCAGTTTGTTTTGCTTTTAAGAGAAGGGTATGGTATAATCTGTTTGCAACGTAATCACCTATTATATCCTACTAATCACTAACCACTAATCACTAAAAAGAGGTACCACTATGCTTTTCGTTTTGGATATGGGCAACACCAATATTGATCTCGGTGTATATGACGAGGCGCGGCTGCTGTTCGGCTCTCAGGTGGCCACCGACCGGGCAAAAATGGCCGATCAGTACGCCATCGAATTTTTGGATATCATCCGGTTATATCGTGTGCCGGAGGACGGTTTCAGCGGCGCTATATTTTCCTCGGTGGTACCGGCTCTGGACCGGCGGATCCGGAAAGCGGTGGAAAAGGTGACCGGCTTAGTACCGCTGCAGGTGGGGCCGGGCATCAAAACCGGCGTGGATATCAAGTTGGATAACCCGGCACAGTTAGGCGCGGACCTGTTGGTGGGGGCGGTGGCCGCCATCGCCCGGGTTGGCGTCCCCTGCATGATCTGGGACCTCGGCACCGCGACCAAGGTGTCGGTATTGGATAAGGACGGCTGCTTCCGCGGCGGCGCCATCATGCCCGGGGTGCAGACCGCCTATGATTCGTTGGTCGCCGCCACCTCGCTGCTGCCCCATGTCAGCATGGAGCCGCCGGCGCGGGTGATCGGCTCCGAAACCGTCCCGGCCATGCAATCCGGCGCCGTCCTCGGCACCGCGTCAATGATCGACGGCATGAGCGACCGGATCGAAGCCGAGCTGGGCTACCCGGCCGCCGCCGTCGCCACCGGCGGGCTGGGCCGGGAAATCATCGGCTGCTGCAAACGCCGGATCGAATACGATGAGAACCTGCTGCTGGAAGGGCTGTGGCTGTTGTATGAGAAGAATAAGAAAATGTACAATGTATAATGTACAATGTACAATGTGTAAAACAATTTGCAATTTGTCTAAGGAAGGATGATCACATATGGCAAGAGAACGTTATCTAATAGGCATATCTCAGGAGGAACTGGCGCCGCCGCCGCCGAAGCCGCGGCTGACATTGTGGCAGCGGCTGCAGATTTTCTGGGATAACAACAAGATCGCGGTCATTATCGGCGCGGTGATGCTGTTCGGCGCGGCGATGATTGCGGCGCAGATGCTGAACCGGGAAAAATACGACTACACATTGGTGGTCGCGACCAAATCTATGCTCCATTCCTATGTCCTCGAGGATATCCAGGACACGCTGGCGGATTACGGCGAGGATCTGGACGGCGACGGCGAGGTGAAAATCCGGATCATCCACACCTTTTCCGACAGCGTGGCCGAATCCCAGCGGTTGGACGGCATCCTGTTCAGCGGCGACGAGGTGTTTTTCGCCTTTGACCGGGAGACATACCGGCGGCGGGTGACCAAGGACTTTTTCCGCGAATTGGACGCCGGCGGCCCCGGCCTTTCGGCCGACAAGACCTATTGGGACTGGGCGGGCGATCCACTCTGCCTGATGTCGCCGACCGAGGTTCCCGAAAACCTCTATTTCGGCATCCGGGCCGGCAACGGGTCCGAGGAGACGATGCAGTGCAAAAAGCTGTTGGAAAATTACATCAATAAATAAAAAAGGCGGTGCGGAAATGCCAAGGCAAGAGATGTTGTTGGAAATAGTGCCGGAAACACCTGCGGAAACCGATGAGTTGACCGCCGGCGGACCGGAGTCCACGAAAATGACGGCGAAGCAGGCGTTTGTCCGGTTTTTCTGGCTGTATAAATGGCCGCTGATCATCGGACTGACGGTACTGGCGCTGGCCGCGGCGGTTATGCTGCAGATGAGCGGCCGCGGCGCCGATTATCTGCTGTATATGGTGACCGAAAAACCGGTGGATACCGACACCATCGCCCGCATCGAGGCCGAACTGGCGCTGTACGGCGTTGACTTAAATGAAGACGGACAGGTCACCGTCACCATCCGGGCGTTCGCGGCGGATAATCCGGCGGATATGGAAAAGCTGGCGGCGGCGCTGACCACCCGGGAGGGGATATGGTTCGCGCTGGAGGACACGTATTATCAGCGGCGGTTTTTGGAGCGGGGCAACCTGTTTTTCCAGCCGATGAAAGCGCTAAAGGAGCTGGCCGGCGTCAGCGACGACAGCCGGTATTGGTGCTGGGCAGAGGAAACGCTGTATTCTGAAAGGCAGGATAAAGTGCCCCGGCAGATGTTTTTCGGCGTCCGGGCGGGAACCCCCGCCGAAGACGCCGAACCGTATGAAAACCTGCTGAACACCTACATCACCCGAACCGCCGACCGGAGCATTCTGGACGGGTTGCCGGGATTATAAATAACAGGAGGGTTTAATCATGGCATACGATGTTTTTATTTCATTTAAAAACAGCGGTGAAAACGGGCAGCCGACCAAAGACAGCGTTATCGCGAAGAAACTCTATGACTTTTTATCGGCGAAAGGTCTCAGTGTTTTTTTCAGTAATGAGGCGCTGGAGCATCTGGGCAAAGCGCAATACACCAAAGTCATTGACGAGGCGCTGGATTCCTCCCGATTTTTGATCGCCGTGGGCAGCAGTCATGAAAACTTCAATTCTCTATGGGTGCGGTATGAATGGGAGAGCTTTCTCAACGACATCAGAAGCGGCATTAAACCGAGCGCCGAAGAATTTGTGCTGTACAACGGTATGAAAATCAACGACCTGCCGCGGCAATTGAGACAGCAGCAGGCGTTCGACGCCGGAGACAAAACGTCTTTTGAAAAATTGTATAATTTCATCAAAAACGCTTTGAAAGCAATGGGGGATTCCGGTGAAGATACGGGGATCGGACCAATAAACCAAGAAGAATCCAAGCCCCCAAAACCCCCAAAAGTCAGACAGCCCCTCGCCAAAAGAACAAAAACCATTCTGACCGCCGCGCTTGCGGTGGTGGTGGCCGGAGCGGTTTTCGGCGGGATGGTGTTGTTTGGAGGGGACGGCGGACCGGTTGATGCGGGGAGTTCCACGAGTGGCGGGGGACTACAGACATCAAGCGATACGGGCAATAATACAGAAAGTTCCACAAACGAAGAAAACCCACAGGCGTCAAGCGATATAGATAATACTACGTCATCGGGGTATTCAAATGCAGTTGGCAACACAGCATGGAACCTTCTCAATGACGGAAACGCGGCGATTCAAGGGGATTGGGTTTATTTCAATTCGAATGAAATGTTGTATAAAACCAAAGCAGACGGCAGCAGCGGACATACATTGCTGACAGATTCGGTCGTCAAATACTTTCCAGGAATCAATGTTGTTGGTGATTGGATTTATTATATGTCTTCTGACTATTGTATTTATCGCATTAAAACAGATGGAACAGGAAAAGAAAAGCTATTTGATGAAAATTACGCAAGCAATATCGTTGTAGTCGGCGATGAGCTGTTCTATAGAAAACACGGATCGTTGTCTTATTTTGCTGATACGCCTATTGTTAAGTTAAATTTACAAACCAATGAAGAAAAGATAATTAAAGGGAATGTTACTCAGTTTTCGATAAACGGAAACAGGATTATCGGTTATGCAACTTATCCCACTCCGGAAGGGTCCTCAAAATACTCCGATTGTTTTGTTGTAGATTTTGACGGCAATGTGATCGAAACCTGGCGGGAAGAACATTGGATAAGCTCTCCAGCTGAATATCAGGGCGCTTACTATTTTATTGAACAGCACGACGAAACTCTTGATGGTGATACTACCAGCTATTTAATAAGAAAGGACGGCAATCAAACGACGAAATTGACGACAGCTGGCGGTTATAATATAGCGGGTGAATGGATATTTTTTCAAGACAATGTGGGTTGTTTTTATAAGATGAAAAGCGATGGAACAAAATCATCATATATTACAGATGAATACATGTTCAAATATGTTATTGTCGGAGATTGGATCTATTATATGGGCAGTGATAGTTTTTATAGAATGAGAACCGACGGCACAGACAAACAACAATTACCGTAAATATAATTTTTCACACAAAACGGAGGGATAGCTATGCGCAGCGACTTAATGAAATCCGGCGCCGCCCGGGCGCCGCACCGGGCTCTTTTGAAAGCCCTCGGTATTACCGACGACGAGATGAAACGCCCGTTTGTGGCGGTGGTGGGGTCCCGCAGCGACTATATTCCCGGCCATGTCCATCTGGACACCGTAATAAAAGCCGTCGAAGCCGGCATCCGGGCCGCCGGCGGGGTGCCGTTCACCTTCCACACCATCGGCGTCTGTGACGGGCTGGCGATGAACCATCCCGGGATGAAATATTCCCTCTGCTCCCGTGAGCTGATCGCCGACTCGATCGAAGTCATGCTGACCGCCCACCCGTTGGACGCGGCGGTGTTTGTGCCAAATTGCGACAAAATCATCCCCGGTATGCTGATGGCCGCCGCCCGGCTGAATCTGCCGTCGATCTTCGTCAGCGGCGGGCCGATGATGCCGGGCCGAGTGGTGAGTGGCGAGTGGCGAGTGGCGGGCAATCAGGATTCGGGGGAGCGTATCGGGCTTTCAGATATCTTTGAGGCGGTGGGCGCCCATGCGGCGGGTTCGCTGTCGGATGAGGGGCTGGCGGCGATGGAGGAGGCGGCTTGTCCCGGGTGCGGATCGTGTTCGGGGATGTATACCGCCAATTCGATGAACTGTCTGACCGAGGCGATCGGCATGGCGCTGCCGGGCAGCGGTACCGTTCCGGCGGTGGACGCCGCCCGGATCCGGCTGGCCAAGATGACTGGCGAGCGGGTGATGGCGCT
>WRDE01000105.1 GCA_009783605.1 Oscillospiraceae bacterium | reverse complement strand
CTGGCCGCTGATATGGTGGGCTACCAATTCCCGGAAAAAGGCGTCGCCATTGGGGTCAGCCATCAGGTAATCGAACCGGATACCGGAGCGGATGAACACCTTTTTGACCCCGGGGATTTTCCGCAGCCGCCGTAATAAGTGCAAGTATTCGCTGTGGTCCGGCTGTAATGACGGGCAGGGTTTCGGCACCAGACAGCGCCGGTCACGGCAGACGCCGCTTGTGGATTGCTTATCGCAGGAGGGCTGCCGGAAATTCGCGGTGGGGCCGCCGACGTCGTGGATGTACCCCTTAAAATCCGGCATCGCCGCCAATTTTTCGGCTTCCGTAACCACCGAATCGGCCGAACGTGCGGTCACCCGCCGCCCCTGATGGAACGCCAGCGAACAGAAACTGCACCCGCCGAAACAGCCCCGGGTATGGGTCAGCGAGAATTTCACCTCTTCGATCGACGCCACCGTGCCGCCATAGGACGGGTGAACCTCCCGCATATACGGCAGCGCGTAAACCACGTCCAACGCCGGGCCGTCCAGCGGAGCGGCGGGCGGGTTCTGGACGATAATGCTACTGCCATGCCGTTGGATGATCCGTTTGCCCCGTACCGCGTCCTGCTCCTGATACTGAATCCGGGCGGCAGCCGCGTATGCGCGGAAGCCGGTATCGTTTTTGGCGCCGACCGCTTCAAAGGACGGGCATTCGGCACAGGGGCCGGGTTCGTATTCCGCCACCGGCACCGCGTAAACCGTACCGCGCACGTCCCGGATAGCGCCAACCGGCTCACCCGCCGCCAGCCGGCCGGCAATTTCAACTGCCGCCGTCTCGCCCATCCCGAAAACTAACAGATCGGCGGTCGTATCCACTAAAACTGACGGCATCACCCTGTCCGCCCAATAGTCGTAATGGGCGAACCGGCGCAGGGAGGCCTCCAACCCGCCGATGATGAGCGGGATGTCGCCGAAATGCGCCCGCACGGCCCGGCAGTAGACGGTCAGCGCCCGGTCGGGGCGGGCACTGGAGATATTGCCCGGGGAATAGGGGTCGTCGCTGCGGCGGCGTCTGGCGGCGGTGTAGTTGCAGACCATCGAGTCAATGTTGCCGCCGGTGACAAAGAAGCCGAGTCGGGGCGCGCCGAACCGTTGGTAATCCGCCGGCGACCGCGGCTGGGCGATAACGGCCACCCGATGCCCCGCCGCCTCCAGTACCCGCCCGATGACGGCGATGCCGAAGCTGGGGTGGTCGACATAGGCGTCGCCGGTGATGAGGATGACGTCGGGTTGGTCCCAGTTGCGGGCGGCAAAATCTTCGGTTGTGAGGGGGAGGAAGGGCATGGGATACCTCGATGAATTATCGTAGGGCGGAGGCTTGCCTCCGCCGTTCCGGTTGTGCGGATCAATTTTATTTTATGCTATCGAGAGAAAATATTCATGCTGTTCCAAAATCATCCGTTTCAATTCGTCTATGTCGTTTTCCGTAAAATCCGGTATTAAAACAGGATAAGCACCACATCTGAAGGTTTCGCTGCCGTTCGGGTATTGATAATAATACCTCATTTTTCCGCCGGTGCATACATCGCATGCCAGCGTACATGGCAGCATGATTTCATTCGGAAGCAGCTTGTCCCGTTCAGGCGGAGGCAAACGGGTACAGGCATCGTCAGCGTTTTCGCCCAAGGCTTTCATATACTTTTCCGGAACATTTTTACAGGCGAAAAATTTAATGCTTAAAAAACCTTTTTGTTTGCGAATACCCACTTTAGCAATGATTTTGCCATTTGTATTATGCTTAAACGATAATACAAAATCCTTGACCTTTTGCTTTTGAGGAATATATCCAAGTTTTTCCAAATGGTTTGTTATTTCCTTAAATTTCTGCTTTTCATTTTCAGGTAAATTTTCAATGAATCCGCTTATCAAACCTTTTTGTTTAGTCGTCATTTTCTATCCCTTTCCGAAAACATACATTATCCGCTCCGGATGGCTCTTTACAATAAATTCTTATACAACGTATTTTTTGCTCCCGATCCCGGGATCTCCACCGCGCCGATCTTTTTATACATGCCTACCGCCATATCCGACGTCCAGCCGATAATGGCATAGCCGTAGCCGTTTTCCCGCATCCCCCGCAGGGTGTGCAACAGCAGCGCCTCGCCGATCCCCTGCCGGCGGAACCGCTCGGCTACGCCGGTGGGGCCGAAATATCCTCTGGCGGTGGCGTCATAGCAGGCGAACCCGGCGAGTTGTTTGGCTCCTCCCGTGGAGGAGCATTTTACGGCTATGTAACAGGATACCGGCTGATGACACATGGCATAGCCCGCCTCCTCCGCCCACCCGTCGCCAAAGGTCTCGCGGATAAAGGCCCTGACCCTGCCGAAATTGGGCGGCAGCACCCGGTGGATGGTGACATCCGGCAGGATTAGCGGGTCGGGGACGGCGCAGAGGTTGATGAGCAGGTCCATAGAATTATACCTCTTCAAAAATTATTTTCAACAATGTCTCCCTATTCAAATTGTTCAGAGGCATAGACATATCCGATACCTTCCAAATCTAATTTCCCGGAGGATTCATCATAAATACAATAAAATGATCTCAATTCAAATCTTTTTGTTAGGCTTTCCATATTGATAAATATGTTAAGTTCTTCCTCATTTTTAAATTTTATATATTTATCACCGTCAGTTTTATAAAAATAATAATGATAATAACCGACATATGGCACAGAATGTTCACACGTTGGACGTCCAAATACGCTGAAAAGCTCATCCGGTGTGGTCCCGTTGTTTATTCCTTTGCATATTTCCCATCCTGTTTCCTTTTTATAAATTGAATATAAAGTCCCATTGACAAAAATCAACTGCTGAACCGTCCGTAGATCCTGATCAAAATATACATAATATTCGACTACTCTATCTTCATAATAATATGTATTGATCTCCCATTCATCCGGATCAATCGAGTCGATCATTGCAAAACATGCATCCTTTTCCATACCGATCCATAAAGTATACCCTTCTTCTTTACTCGTATAAAAGAAATCCTCCGCATCCAATATAACATCTTTTTCATCCGGCGGAAATCTCGTTGCGGTGGCAGTTGTTTCGGTAATCGCCGGGACAGCGACCGTCTCGGTTGAAACAGGCGTCGGTTCTGTTGACGTTCCCAACGATGACGTAGGCGCAGTTCCGGTGCAGGAAGAGAGTAACACAATCACCCCTATAATCGAGATGATGCTGTGATATTTTTTCATATCATTGTTCCTCATCCCTCTGATTCCTGGAAGGGCAAATCCCCTCCAGCACACATTCCCCGCACTGCGGCCCGCGGGCGGAACAGGTGTCCCGGCCGAACAGTACCAGCCGGTGGCAGAAATCGTTGCTCTCGGCCGGCGGCAGCAGTTTGCGCAGCGCCAGCTCCACCTTGTAGGGATCGGTGGTTTCGCACAGGCCCAGCCGGTTGGCAATACGGATACAATGGGTGTCGGCCACCACCGCGCCGGGCATCCCGTAGAGATCGCCGCAGATCAGGTTGGCGGTTTTCCGCCCGACGCCGGGCAGCTTGACCATCTCCTCCACCGTATCCGGGATCACGCCGCCATACTCATCCCGCAGCATCCGCGCCATCGCCGCCAGATCGCCCGCTTTGGCGCGGTAAAAGCCGCAGGAGAAGATATACGGCTCAATCTGGACCGGATCGGCCGCGGCGAAGGCGTCCAGGTCCGGGAACCGCTCAAACAGCGCCGGGGTGATCAGATTGACCCGGGCGTCGGTGCA
Source organism: Oscillospiraceae bacterium (assembly GCA_009783605.1). Taxonomy (GTDB): domain Bacteria; phylum Bacillota; class Clostridia; order Oscillospirales; family Acutalibacteraceae; genus WRDE01. Next base: position 3,229 of record WRDE01000105.1, on the reverse strand, counting down.
CTGGGCCGAAAGCCGCACCGCCACCAACAGCCGGAAAGGGTCGTCATAGGGCAGGGAGCAGCGCGGGTCAGGATACCGCTCCCGCAGCAGCGCCACCGCCTGTCCGGCCCGTTGTTGTTTGATCATTACGCTTCCCGCCCTTTTTTCCTGTTGAGAACATTATACAGAGTCATGTTTGATCTGTCAATTTATTATCTAAACCTAAAACCCCCAACCCCTAAATCCTGGCCCCTAATAAGCAGTAATTTAAAATTATCTTGCCACCGTGAAATAATTATGATAATATAGGCCTATTAGTTTAATATGAAAGGAACATTGTTATGAAAAAGTCTGTTTTATCTTGTCTGCTGGCGGCTGTTTTACTGTTTGGAATAGCCGGATGCGGTAATTCTTCCGGTCCCGATATTCCGCCTCCGGCCTATACCCCCAATCCCGCTTCGGATTTTACTTATGAGATAACCGGAGATAAAGTGACCATCACATCTTATACGGGAGAATCCGGGCTGATGGCTGTTCCCTCGGCTATCGACGGCAAAGAGGTCACCGAATTGGCGGCCAGCGCGTTTAATAAAAATAAAATCATCACCGAAGTGCTGCTGCCGGACAGCATCACCGTTATCGCGGACAGCTGTTTTATGGCCTGCTCCAACCTGGCCAGGATCACCCTGCCGCCCGGATTGACCCGGATAGAAGCCGGCGCCTTCGGCGGCTGCGCGCTGGAAGAGGTGGAATTCCCCGAAACCCTCGAATTTTTGGATTTCGCCTGTTTTTATTACAACGAGGAGCTGACCGCCGCCATTTTCAATGGTGACGCCCCGGAAATAGGCGAAACCGGCTGGGTTTTCAGCAATTGCGGCAGTGATTTCACCGTATATTATCACCCCGACAAAAACGGTTGGGCGGACAAATGGCAGGGGTATAACGCGCTGCCGATCTCCGAAAAACCGTAACAGTACATGTTTATGCCGTTAGTTAAAAATCAACAGATCCCGCTGACCGTCACCGGCATGTCGGCCGAAGGCGCCGGTATTGGGCGAATCGGGGATCATCGTTTTCTCTGCGGAGAAAACAATGATCCTGAGAACTTTATTGCTTGTGATAATACCGTCTCCGGTATGGTTGTTTTTGTCCCGGGGACCGCCGTCGGCGACCGGATCAGCTGTCATATCCTCCGGGTGGAAAAGAGCCACGCTTATGGCAAGATCGCCGAACTGCTGGAGCCGTCTGCTGACAGATTGCCGGATGAAGCGATTGGCTGTGATGTATTCGGAAAATGCGGCGGGTGCGTTTTCCGGCATGTTACGTATGAAGCCGAGCTGCGGTATAAGCAACAGCGGGTAGCCGACGCACTGACCCGGATCGGCGGATTGGATGTCTCCGGGTTGATTCAGCCGATTGTCGGCAGCAGTCAAGCGGATGGATACCGCAACAAGGCGATGTATCCGGTGCGGGCGGGGAAATACCGGCTGATGGCCGGCTTTTTCGCCCCGAATTCCCACCGGCTGATCGAGCAGCATCACTGCGCGCTGCAGCCGCCGGAATTCGGCGATATCGTCGGCGCGATAGTCAAATGGGGCAAGCTGGCCGGCGTCACCGGATATGACGAGGAAACCCAAACCGGCCTGCTGCGCCATATCTACCTGCGCCGCGCTTCAACCGGCGGCGACGGCAAATACGGCGGAATTATGGTCTGTCTGGTCTGCACCTCCGGCAAGCTGCCGCAGACCAAGCTGCTGATTGAACTGCTGACGGCGCGGGTACCGGCGGTATGTTCGGTGCGGGTCAATATCAACCGCGCCGATACCAATGTGGTGCTGGGGGACAGCGGATTCCTGCTCTGGGGAGAGGAGGCGCTGACCGACGAGCTGTGCGGGCTGCGGTTCCGCCTTTCGCCGGATTCTTTTTATCAGGTCAACCACGGCCAGGCCGAGCGGCTGTACCGGCTGACAGGTGAGGCCGCGCAGCTGAAAAAGACCGATACGCTGCTGGACCTCTATTGCGGTACCGGCACCATTGGATTGTCGTTGGCGGGACAGGTGAAACGGCTGATCGGCGTCGAATCGGTGCCGGCGGCGGTGGAGGATGCGCGAAAAAACGCCGTCAACAATAACATTGACAACGCCCGGTTTATCTGCGCCGACGCGGCGGAGGCTGCAAAGCAATTGCCAGCGGAGGGAATCCGCCCGGATGTCGTTATCGTCGATCCGCCCCGGAAAGGCTGTTCGCCCGAAACGCTGGAAGCGGTCGCGGCAATGGCCCCCCGGCGGCTGGTCTATGTGAGCTGCAACCCCGCCACGCTGGCCCGGGATGTGGCGCTGATACGACCGCACGGGTATACGGTCATACAGGTGACCCCGGTAGATATGTTCCCGCGGACGGCGCATGTGGAGTGCGTGGCGGGACTACAAAGAAAAGATGCGTAGAAATCCTTTGTTTTAGGCACTTCGCGCCATATTGTGTATTCAAAGGTGAGGGGGGAAATGGAGAAATAAAGAGGTCAGGAACTATGTGGACGTTTCTGTGGTGATTGATATGGTATGTGGGGATACAAAAGAATAGAGCGTTTTATAATAATGGGAAACCCGTATTACCGGATTGGTCATACGGGTTTCACTTTTTATTTATATCACGAATCTGCTCTCAATCGCTCATATACATAACCGACTAATAAACCCTTATACTAATTCTTTACATTTATTACATTTATAAATATCATGCAGATGAAATTTGCTATTCGTCATAAAATCGCAAACTTCGGGTTCGTTGGTGCAAAGATAAAGTCCAAGCCCATAATTTTTATTGAATTCATATTTGAGTGGATAACCGCAAATCGGGCATCGCATTCGGAACAAATCAACCATTTTAAAAACATATTTATCTTTACTGGTATTTACAATTTTTTTATAAACTTCCGAAAAATCCCGCTCTTTTAATACAAACCCCTCTTGTATAAGTGATTCTTTCAGATGCTCGGAAAGTGGGCGTTTATCCTTGTACCATGCCCATGTTTCCAATAGGCTTGTTCCCATTTGACGATGTAGTTTGCGTTTATCCTTGACAGAAGCCGAATATTTGGCGATTTCCTGATTATTTTACTTTATCAGCATCAAACGTCCAAATATCCTGCTCACCGTCATAACCGCACTCACCCATACGCGGGGAATTTACAGCTGGTAAGAACATTTCATGTATTTTTTCGTGCTTTTCGGCGCAATTTTCACAGAAAAAT
>WRDE01000104.1 GCA_009783605.1 Oscillospiraceae bacterium | reverse complement strand
TGATCCGGTCGCTCTCCTTCAGCCGCAGCCGCCCGCCGCCATAGATTTTGCTCTCCCCCGCCGCCAGCGCCGCCGTGACGGCCAGCGCCGGTATCAGATCGGGGATCTGGGCCGCGTCGATATCCTGCGGACGTAATATCCCGCGGCTGACGGTTATCCTGTTGTTATCGGTTGTTATCTGCGCGCCGAAACCGGTGAACAGCTGTTCCGCCGCGCTGTCACCCTGCGGGGATTTATCGTCCAATCCGGTCAGCGTGATCTCTCCGCCCAGTGCGCCGGCGGCCAGCCAGAACGCCGCCTGTGACCAGTCGGCCTCCACTGCAAACGCGTCGGCGGTATAGCGTTGATTGCCGGGAATCCGCCAGCCGTTTTCTGTTTTTTGGGTTCGGATGCCGAATTGCGCCATCACCGACCGGGTCATGCCGACATACCCCTTCGATTCCAACGGCGAGATCAGCTCAATTTCACCGGATCCTCCCAGCAACGGCAGCGCCAGCATCAATCCGGTGATAAACTGCGAGCTGACATCCCCCGGCAGCCGGTATCTTCCCGGGCGCAGCCCGGGACGCACCGTCAAGGCCGCCCCTGCGCGTTCAATTTTTGCGCCGTGTTCGGCGAACAGCGTCTCATAGATACCGATCGGACGTTCCGGCAACCGGCCTTTTCCAAAAAAAACGCCGCCGTTTCCGGCCGCCGCCAGCGGCATCAAAAACCGCAGGGTGGATCCGGATTCGCCGCAGTCGATTTCGGGCATTTCAGTCGAAAACATCCCGCCGCCGTCGACGGTCACGGTGTCGCCCTGGATAGCAAACGCCCCCCCCATCGCCTCTAATCCCCGGATGGTGGCGGCGATATCCTCCGACAGATCAATCGGCGCGACAACGCATTTGTCGCAGACGCCGCCGCGTCTGCGACAGACATCTCCGTGTCTGCCTTTTAGCGCCGCCGCGATCAGCCCCCGGTGGGCGGCGCTTTTGGACGGCGGCACCGCGACGGTACCGGAGAGTTTTCCGGGAAATATCGTGACATTCATAGCGTTACCCCATAAAAAATTTTTCCAATTCCCCCACCGGCACCGGATGGATAAACGCCGAACCGATCCGGCCGGCGATCACCAGATCCAGCGTGCCGCCCCGCCGCTTTTTGTCCGCGAGGCAGTATGGCAGCAGTTCTTTTACCGGTATATCGCACGCCGCCGGCAGCCCGCAGCGGGCCAGCGTTCCGGCGATGGTATCCGCCAGTCCCGGCTCGGCCAACCCGGCCCGCTCCGCCGCTTTGGTCACCGCCACCATACCCACCGCGACCGCTTCGCCGTGGGACAGGCCGCGGAAATTCTGCGCCCGCTCGATGGCGTGGCCGAGGGTGTGGCCGAAATTGAGCAGCTTGCGCTCGCCCTGCTCAGTCTCGTCCCGTTCCACGACGCCGCACTTGATATCGACGCTGCGGGCGATCAGCCATTCCCGGTTGTACTCCCCGGCTGTCAGCGCCGCAAACAGCTCCGGCGACGCGATCACCCCGTGCTTGACCGCTTCGGCCAGCCCGTCGGCGTAATACCGCGCCGGCAGCGTATCTAACGTATCGGGATCGATCAGCACCAGCCGGGGTTGGTGAAAACAGCCGGCCAGATTCTTGCCGGCGGCCAGGTCGCAGCCGGTTTTACCCCCCACCGACGAGTCGATCATCGCCAGCAGCGAGGTCGGCAGCTGCACGAAATCAATGCCGCGCAGATAGATGCCGGCGGCGAACCCGGCCAGATCGCCGGTCACCCCGCCGCCAAGGGCGACGACCAAATCGGTACGGGACAACCCCGCAACCGCGCAGGCGTTGACCATCCCGGAAACCGTCTCAAAGATCTTGTGCTCCTCCCCGGCCGAAAATACATGGACCGCGACGATAAAACCGGACGATTCCAGCGATTCCAGCGCCGGCTTCAGCCAGAGCCGTTCCACGTTGCTGTCGGTGATAAGCAACACCCGTTCCGCCCCCGAAACCGCGCGGATGTACTCGCCGCAGCGGAACAGGATGCCGGGTTGGATGAGGATATCGTATGGCGGTGATAACGCCACGGTCAATTTTGTCATGTGGTCACCTTAATAATGAATTGGATCTGACATGCGGGCGACCGAGGACGGTCGCCCCTACAGATGGCGGCAATAATTGTGAATCGTGAATTGTGAATTCACCACCGGTCCGCGTCCGGATCCGCCGGGATCACCGGCTGCATCGCGGCGATCGCCACCTCTAACATCGCGTCGTCCGGTTCTTTGGTGGTGATCCGCTGGACCCACATGCCGGGCTTGCTGATGGTCCGGGTGAAGGCGTTGTCCTTGCGGCCGGCCAGCTTGATCAGCTCATAGCCGATACCGACCACCAGCGGCAGCGTCAGCAGCTTGATGGCCACCCGCAGCGCGACGTTGTCCACCTGGATCAGCATCGAGATGAAGATGCCGATCAACAGTACCAGCACGAGAAAAGATGTGCCGCACCGGGGGTGGAACCGGCTCTGTTCGCGGATATTCTCCACCGTCAGCGGCAGCCCGGCCTCATAGCAGAAGATGGTTTTATGCTCGGCGCCGTGGTACATGAACACCCGCTTGATGTCCTTCATCAGCGACACCAGGCTGACATACCCGACAAACAGTACCATCCGGATAACCCCTTCAAAAACACCCCGGGCCCAGAAAAACCGCGTCTCCTCCAATACCGGCGCGGCGTTTTTAAGCCATGCGTACAGCTGCGCCGGCAGCCACATGAACAGCGCCACCGCCAGCCCCACGCCCAATAACATGCTGAAAGCCATTAGAAGCGTCATCCACCAGGGAGAATCGGGGCTCGTGCGGTCTGCGGACCGCGACTTCGCCTGTTCGCTATCCGCAGATAATTCGATATTTTTATCTTCCTCTATGGTTTTTTCTGGTTCGGTTTGCTCCCTTTCCGGTTGGTCAGCGGCCGGCCCCGTTGATTCTTCATCGGTTTTAACAGCTTGTTCTTCATATACGATGTTCTCCTGCACAGCCTCCATAACCGTTTCATCCGCCGGCATATCTTCCGCCAGGTCGGATCCGGCTTTTTTGTCCTTTTTTTTCTGTTTTTCTTGCTCTTCCAGCTCGGCGAAGCCGCTCAGTTCCACCGATTTCATCAGGCATTTGTACCCGAACCGCATCGAGTCGATCATGTTGAAAAGACCCCGTAAAAACGGCAGCTTCAGCAGACGCGGTTTTTTCAGCCCCTGGGTCGGCCAGCTTTCGCTGCGGATCTCCCCATTGGTGTGCCGTACCGCCATCGCGGTGGTCTCCGGCCCCCGCATCATGATCCCCTCGATTAGCGCCTGCCCCCCGATGGAGGTTTTTTTAGGTTGATTGTTTTGCATGTTTTTTTATTCCTTCCCATATTGATTTTGTCATAAACGCGGCATCCCCCACTTATATGCGGCGGCGCACCACAAACGCCCGGTAATTACTATATGCAGCGTATTACACCTGTCAGGCGTTTGTGCGGTTAGGTTATTGCCGCAGGCAATATAATTGTCACCGTGGTCCCCTGCCCCAGCACGCTGTCGATCTCCATGCTTCCCTGGTGCCGGCGGACAATTTCGTCGGCCAGCGCCAATCCGATACCCGAACCGGGGCGGGACGGGTTGCCTTTGAAGAATTTCACCTTTACCTTCGGCAGATCGGCTTTGGAGATACCCATCCCGCTGTCGGCGACGGTCACCCGGATGGCGTCGCCCTGCCGGACCGCTGTCACCCGGACCTGTCCGCCCTCGCTTGAATATTTCACCGCGTTGTCGATCACATTGATGAACACCTGCCGCAGCCGGGCGCCGTCGCCGTAGACGGCGGGCAGCTCGGCGGCCGGATCGTCCGGTTCGGTATAGAGCAGCGCGATACCCTCCCGGGCGGCCCGCTCGCGGTAGAGCACCACCGCCTCCTCCAGCTCGGCGGTCAGGTCGGCCCGCTCAAACTTCATCGTCATCCGGTCGCTCTGCATACGGGAAAAATCCAACAGCTCCTCCACGATACCCGAGAGCCGGGTGGATTCATTGGTGATGACCGCCAGCCCTTTTTCCATCAGCTCCGGATCCTCGATCCCGCTGGAGCGCAGCGTTTCGCTCCAGCCGCGTATAGCGGTCAGCGGCGTCCGCAGCTCATGGGAGACCGACGAGATAAAATCATTCTTCATCCGTTCGGCGGCCGAGATCTCGGCGGCCATATAGTTGATGGTATCGCTCAGTTCGCCGATCTCGTCGTCATATTCCTTCTCAATCCGGGAATTGTAGTCCCCCAGCGCGATTTTACGGGCGGTCCGCCCGATCTCAGTCACCGGGTTGACAATCGAGCTGACGAAATAGGAGCTGGACAGCACCACAAAAAACATGATCAGCACGCCGACCAACAGCATGATCAACAGCAGCACCATGATCTGCTGGTTGACCAGTGTCAGAGAAACCACATACCGGACGGCTCCGACAGTGCGGTTGTGGCTGTCGGTGATCAGCATACTCAGCGCCATCACCGGTTCGCCGTTGGAACCGGAACCGCGCCATATCCCCATGTCCTCCGGGTTAGACAGCGCGCTGATATAATCCGGCGGCTTGGTATCGGAGCCGAAGGGGGTGAATCCGGAGGAGCTGTACGCGATATACCCGTCGCCGCCGATCGCCTGGAGCTCCAGCCGTTCCTTTTCGGTGAAATTTTCCACCAATTCCTTGATACCGCTCTCAAAATCAAACCCGGCGCCGGCCAAACCGCGTTCGATCAATAATGTCTGAGCGTTGGCGCGGGAATACAGATAGTTGCGGACACTCTCATAGGAATAAAACCGGATGGCCACGATAAAAATGACCTCAAATACCACCAGAATAGCGAAAATCAACCCCAGCCCATTGATCATCCAGCGTTTGGTAATCCCGCCGCGCCGCACCGTGGGCAGATTGATTAATTTATTTTTTTTACGCTTCATCAGCAAAACCGCTTTCCAATGCTGAATGCTAAGTGCTGAATGCTTAATTAAAGGCCGCCATAATTCAGCATTAAGCATTCAGCATTACGCATTCCATTTATACCCCGCCCCCCATACTGTCATCAGATGCCGGGGTTCGGAGGGGTTTTCTTCGATTTTCATCCGCAGGCGGCGTATGTTGACGTCGACGATCTTTTCTTCGCCGTAATACGATTCACCCCAGACACGGTGCAGGATGCTTGTCCGGGAGAGGATTTTTCCGGGATTGGAAAAAAAGTATTCCAATATTTGGAATTCCATCTGGGTCAGCTCAAAAATTTTATCGTCCCTTTTCAAAACACGGCGGCGCAGATCCAGCGTAAACGGTCCGCTGGCCATCTCCTCGAGCAGCGCGGAAGCAGCGTTTTCGCGTTCACCGTTCCGCCGCATCGCCTCTACCCGCCGATAGAGGGCGTCCACCCGGGCCACCAATTCGGAGGGGCTGAAGGGTTTGGTCACATAATCGTCGGCCCCCATCATCAGCCCGTTGACCTTCTCGGCCTCCTGGGTCCGGGCGGTCAGCATGATGATACCCATCTCCTGATCCGTCTCCCGCAGCCGCCGGCACACTTCAAATCCGTCCATGCCGGGCAGCATCACGTCCAATAACGCCACATCCACCTTCCGGGTCACGACAACCGCCAGCGCCTCCTCGCCGGAAGCCACCTCCAGCGTCTCAAACCCGGCCCGGTTCAGGTTGATCACCACAAAATCGCGGATCGACTCCTCGTCCTCACAAATTAAAACACGTTTCATTGATTTTCACATCCTGTCTTAGTGATTAGTGATTAGTGTATAGTGATTAGATGTTCTATCCACTAATCACTAATCACTGGACATTACAGCAGCTTAATTATCCGTTTCAGTTTATCCATCGTCAGGCTATATTCCCCGCTTGTGCTGCATTTGCCGTAATAGTCATAGGAATCGCCGCGTATCAGCAGCTGCATTTCCTGCTCCGTCCGGCTGTCGGTCCGGGTCGGTTCGGTCCCCGGCTGCCGCGCTTCGACCGAGAGGATTTCCCGGCCCATCCGGCCGGCTTTTTCTCCTTTTTCGTCTTCTTCCCCGTCGGTTTCCCATATCCGCAGCGTCAACCGCCGCTGCCGTTCATTATATACCGTCATAATGCCGTCTAACCATTCATCCGGCAGTTCCAAATAATAGCCGTCCGCCGCGTTATAGACACAGGAGAGTGTGCGGACCGGCAATTTGGTGTTGAAATCATACCGGTAGAACCGGGTGCCCCAACGCCAGGTTTCGGCGGGGTTGGCTGTCTGGTTATCGGGGTCATCGGGATCGTCATAGCCGGGCAGCAGGGTACAGACCGGCCATTCCAACCGGCCGTCGCCGTCGATATCCCAAGTCGGAATCGGCGGCTCCCGGCGGGTATCTATCTCGCTGTCCCGGTTAACCGGATTGTAAAAGGGCGAACGCAGACCGTTATCCGACCAATAGAGCAGCAGCGTGGTGGTGGCGTCGGCATGGAGACAATCGACGTAAATCCCCTCTAACCGGTTGGCCAGCGGGAGCTTTTGCATATTGCGGAACTGCATGATCCCGGGATCCAATTCCATCGTGATCTTGCCGATCAATTCGGCGTTATTATCCTGCCGCCAGAGGATGGCGTCGGCGCCGCCGCCCAGATTGATGATAAACTGGATATAATCGTCCCGGTCAGGATTGGATATCCGGCCGACCGCCAGCGCGGTACAGTCGCCTTTTTGATTTTCGGCCAGCTGGTACTGGCCATCCTCCTCTTCCAATGTATATACCACCAAATACCCGTATTCCGACGCCAATGTCCGCCAGACCACAAAGATGGACAGTGATCCGCCGCCGCTGATATCGCCGAAATCCACAAAATCGATATCGGTGGTGGTCCAGGTGACGTCGCAGACCGACTTCCACCGCCCGTCCTGCTGCCGCAGCAGATTCATATGGGTCCGGGCATTCTCCTCCGGGTCGTCAGACAGCGCCGCGCGGTAAAAGACAATGGCTTCCGGCCGC
>WRDE01000103.1 GCA_009783605.1 Oscillospiraceae bacterium | reverse complement strand
TGATCGGCGAACGGACGGCGGAGGATATCAAGATCCGGATCGGGTCGGCGTTCGCTTTCGACGACGAGGGGACCATCGACGTCAAGGGCCGGAACTTGGTGGACGGGCTGCCGAAGAATATCACCGTCACCGCCGAGGAGGTCCGGGAAGCGCTGTCCGACCCGGTATTCGTCATCGTCGACGCCATCCGCTCGACGCTGGAAAACACGCCGCCGGAGCTGTCGGCCGACATCATCGACAACGGCATCATGCTGACCGGCGGCGGCGCGCTGCTGAAGGGGTTGGATGTGCTGATCAGCCGCGAGACCGGGATGCCGGTTCATGTGGCGGAAAATCCGTTAGACTGCGTCGCCATCGGTACCGGTATGTGTCTCGATATCGGCCGGGTAGGGAATTTCCTGTCGGGACACTGATTTATACAGTCGTTCGCAGGGCGGGCTTCCACGCCCGCCCGTATTTGTTATCAAAAAGATAAACGGGAGGGCACGGAAGCCCGTTTCTGCAATAGCTGAAATATTTCGGGGGTATACCTGTTGAAGCAATTCTTAAAATCCTTTCTGTTCCGGATGATGGCGGCGGTTTCGGCGCTGTTAATCGGTCTGATGATTTATGCGGCCACCACCGGCGGCGCGGCCACCATCCCCGAAACCTTAGTCGGTGCGGTGGTGACCCCGATCCAGTCGCTGTTCGCCGCGCTCTCCGACGGGATCGGTGAATTTACCGTCCTCTTTTCGGATTCCGGCAGGCTGACCAAAGAGATGGCCGAGAAGGATGAAATAATCAATGAGCTGCGCAAGCAGTCAGTCGAATCGGATGAAATACGCCGGCAACTTGAGCTGTATAAAGCTTTTCTTGAATTGAAGGAGCGGAAACCGGATCTGAAATTTGCCGAGGGCCGGGTAGTCGCGATGGAGCCGTCGGATAAATATTATAATTTTACCGTCAACGCCGGCACCCGGGACGGGGTGGAGGCCGGGAATCCCGTTATCACGCCGGCGGGCCTTGTCGGGGTGGTGTATGAGGCCGGATTGACCTTCTCAAAGGTCCGCACCATCCTCGACCCCGCCACCCAGATCAGTGTCTGGACCTCCGGCACCCATGACGGCGGTATGCTTTCGGGCAGCAGGATAGGCGTCACCGACAGCGTCCGCATGACCCGTCTTGACCGCAATACCGGCGCCGTATCCGGCGATATCATTATCACCCTCGGCGGCGGGAAAAAATATCCCGCCGATCTGATGGTGGGCCAGATCACCGAAGTCTATGCCGCATCCGACGGGCTCTCCTTATCGGCCACCGTAAAACCTTTCGCGGATATCTCCAAACTGTCGGACGTTTTCGTTATTATCGGTTTCGCCGAAAAAGATGAATTGGAATAGGAAGAAGCCATGAATAACACCAACGAAACCAATCCGCTGCCGAGGCTCCGGCGGCGCTATCTGCAATGGACCGTATACGGCCTGTTAGTACTGTTGGTATGCGTCATCCAGCTGACGCCGCGGCTGATCCCGCAGATATACGGCGGGCAGCCGCTGTTGGTCATCCCGCTGACCGTGATGATCGCCTTTTATACCGGCCCGGCCGGCGGCGCGGGAGCCGGATTCGCCGCCGGATTCATATGGGGCGTCTACGATACCACCCGGCTGATGGGGTACAGCGCGCTGGTCCTGATGATCGCCGGCTGCGCCGCCGGGCTGTTAGTACAGAACCTGCTGCGGAACAACCTGATGGCGGCGATGCTGACGATGGCGGTGATACTGATCTTTTGGGGAACCCTTGACTGGACGCTGTTTTATGTATTAGTCGCCGACCCCGAGGCGACCGAGCGCCTGCTGCGGAGCATCATCCCCTGTACCGTGTACACACTGGCGGTTTCGCCGCTGTTTTATGGGCTGATCACGCTGATATATAAACGGATGCAAAAAAACGCCGGACAATTTGATAATATGAGTGACCAGTGACGAGTGGTTAGTGGCGGGAATGACCGTTCGATTTAGCATATCTGCTCGCCACTCGCCACTAACCACTCGTCACTATAAGAAAGAGGTGCCCATCATGCTTCCTTACATCCAACACGATGGCCGTTCCCACAAATTATTTGTGGACGGCAAGCCTTATCTGGCCCTTGGCGGCGAGATACGCAATTCCAGCTCTTCTAATCTGTCTTATATGGAGCAAAAGGTCTGGCCGCATATCCGGGAGTTGAACCTCAATACGGTTATCGCGCCGGTATATTGGGAGTTGATCGAGCCGGTTGAAGGAACATTTTCCTTTGAGCTGGTCGAGGGGCTGATCCGGCAGGCGCGGCGCGAACAGGTGCGGCTGGTGCTGCTCTGGTTCGGTCTGTGGAAAAACGGCATGAGCACCTACGCGCCCGCCTGGGTAAAAACCGACAGCGCGCGGTATTTCCGTGTCCGCGACGCGTTCGGCCGCCCGATCAACGCCATATCCCCGCTGTGTGACGCGGCGGTGGAAAGGGACGGGGACGCGCTGGCGGCCTTGATGGCGTTTTTGAAGGAATTCGATACCGAACATACCGTGATTATGATCCAGGTAGAGAACGAGGTGGGCATCCTCGGCAGTGAACGGGATTTTTCGGAGCAGGCTAACGCCGGATTCACTCAGGAGGTCCCTGCTGTCATTTCGGAGATTTACAACACCGGCGGAACATGGGAGGCAGCGTTATGCGACCAGGCTCCTGAATTGTTTATGGCGTACCATTATGCCTGTGCGGTCGAAAAGATTGCCAAAAAAGCGACGGCAGTCTATCCGCTGCCGCTCTATGTCAACGCGTGGTTAGACCAGTTCCCCCAGCGGCCGGGCCGGTTCCCCACCGGCGGGCCGGTGGCGCGGGTCATGCGGATCTGGCAAAAAGCCGCGCCGTCGCTGGCGCTGCTGGCGCCGGATATTTACGCGTCGAAATTCTTAGAGATATACGAGGCCTTTACCGCCGCGGACAATCCGCTTTTTATCCCCGAAGCGCGGTGTTCCGCCGATTCGGCTTATAATGTGTTCGCCGCGGTGGGCAATTACGACGCCATCTGTTTTGCCCCCTTCGCCATTGAGGACCTGCACCGGGATGAAAACGCCGCCGCGCTGCTGGCCGGCAGCTATGGCCTCCTTGGCAATATGTCCGAACTGATCCTGTCGGCCCAGGGGTCCGATCGGGAAATAAAAGGTTTTTCCCAATATGATGTCGGCGGCGAGGAGCTGTTTTTTGACAATTACGATATCTACATCCACTATACCAAAAACGCCGGCTGCACCCCCACCGGCGGCGGCATCGTCATCCAGACCGGCCCGGATGAGTTTGTCATGGCAGGGATGAATTTCCGGGCGGAATTCCTCCCGAAAAAAGGGGAGAGGGCGTTAGTGGATTATCTGTATATCGAGGAAGGCGTTTTCAGGGATAACCAATGGCTCCCCGCCCGCCGCCTGAACGGAGACGAATATCACGTCCGCTGCGGCACCGGTGCCTATGTGCTGAAGGTTGGGGTATATAGATATAGTTGAGAGTGGTCAGTTGTCAGTGAACAGTTGTCAGGTATGTGCGGTTGATAAAAAGATAACTCTCCAATAATTTTCAATTTTCCATTATCAATTTTCAATTTTTACGAAGGTCGTGAGTAAATTGCCGTCTCCTGTAAACGCTAAAATAAAACGCCGCGCGGTGGCGCTGGCGTTGGTTATCTCGTTGGTTTTCGGCGGTTATTCGCTGCGTCTGTTTCAGATACAGATCGTTGAGGGCGCCTATTACCGCGACCAAATCACACAAAATATTACCTTAGTGACGCCGCTCAAGGCCTCCCGCGGCGAGATACTCGACCGCTCGATGCGCCCGATGGCTATCAACCGCACCAGCTATCAGGTGATTATCGACGGCAACTTCTACCCTTACAACCCGTATCGGCGATCGGAAACCCTCTGTGCCAAACAAAATGAAATCATCCTCGGGCTGACTAAGCTGCTGGCTGACGCCGGCGAGATATGGGAGGATTCGCTGCCGATTTCGCGGGAGGCGCCTTACGTCTTCCTGCCGGAACGGGAGAGCAGTATCGAGAGGTTAAAATCCGACCTGCGGCTGGCGGATTACGCCACCGCCGAAAATTGTATCAACGCGCTGGTTGAAAAATATTATCTGGGAGATTACAGCCCCGACGATCAGCGGGTCTGTGCCGGCATCCAGCGGGAGATGGACCTGCCGGGGAAGTTTTCCTACCGTGACGCCTACATCTTCGCCGACGATGTTTCCAAAAATACCACCTATCAGATAGACGAAAACAAACAGCAGTTTCCCGGCGTCGGTATCCAGCCGGCCGCGGTGCGGAACATTCTCTCCGGCACCATCGCCCCCCATATGATCGGCACCGTCGGGCCGATATATGATTTGGAGGAGTACACAGAGCTGAAGGATAAAGGCTACGCCCTCAACGACACCCTCGGCAAAAGCGGCGTGGAAGCGGCTTTTGAGTCGGAGCTGCGGGGCAAAAACGGCAAGCGCACCCTCATTAAAGACCCGTCCAATGTGGTGATCGACTCCTTTGAAAGCGAACCGCCGGTTCCGGGCAAGACGGTGGTGCTGACATTGGATTCCGACCTCCAGCAGGCCTGCGACCAGGCGCTGGACGACCGGATACAGATGCTGCGGGCCCAGCCGCCGCGGAAGGACAACTATTACGACGTCTCCAGCGGCGCGGTGGTGATCCTCGACGTCAAAGACGGCGGGCTGCTGGCCGCTTCCAGCTGGCCGGTATATGATCTGGGTACCTATCGGCAGGATTATGAGCAGTTGATTAAGGACCCGGAAAAGCCGCTGTTCAACCGGGCGTTGAACGGCACCTTCCCCTGCGGCTCCACCATGAAACCGAATATAGCGCTGTCGGCGCTGACCTGCGGTATCATCACCCCCTCCTCCACCGTCACCTGCAACTACGCGTATCATTTTTACAGTCCGCCCTCATACTGTATGCACTCCCACGGCACCATCTCGGTACGTACCGCGCTGACCCGCTCCTGCAACATCTTCTTCTACGATGTGGGCCGCCGGCTCGGTATGCAGAAGATGAATGAATATTCAACACTCTGCGGTCTGGGACAAAAAACCGGTCTTGAAATCAACGAGAGCGCCGGTGTATTGGCCGGACCGGAGACGTATACCAACTGGACTCCCGGTATGACCATCCAGGCCGCTATCGGCCAGGCGAACAACGCGTTTACTCCGATCCAGTTAGCCGCCTATACCATGACGATGGCCAACAGAGGGGTGCGGTACCAGACCCATATCCTCCGCTCCTATCTCAGTTATGACGGCACCGAGATCCCCTATGAGCCGAAAGTCGCCGCCCGGGCCGACTGGACCGAAGAGGCGATGCAAGCGGTTCATGAGGGGATGCTGGGCGTAACCAAGCCCGGCGGCACCGCGGTCGCGGCCTTCAGCGGCGTCAAATACACCCTCGCCGCCAAGACCGGAACCGCCCAGACCGGCAATCCCAACAAATCCGACCACGGATTATTCATCGCCTACGCGCCGGCCGAAAATCCCGAGATCGCCATCGCGGTGATATTGGAAAACGGTGGCTCCCGCAATGCCGGTTTTGTCGCCAGAGACTGTCTCGACGCGTATTTCAACACCAAATCCAACAATTACACGCCGACGCCGGAAGGGGTGCTGCTGCCGTGATAACCAACACATTTTGACCGCGTCAAGGATCATAAAAACGCCCTGCGGGGCGTTTTTGGTTCGTTTTAACACAATGTTGGGAAACCAGCTAACCAACACATACACAAGAAATATGTTCTCCAGTTTGCGAACTGGAGAACATATTTTTGTACTGCGTTTCTACGCAATTATACAAACCAATTATAGCAATTTGATGAATACTGTATAATTTTATTGAACAAGCGGCCGGGCTCATAGGCTTTCTCTATAATCATATTATTCCATTTTTCCCTAAGCCTCAAACTGTTCCTTTGCCTTGATCTGCCGGATATCCCGTCCGGCGAAGAGCAGGGGTTCATAAAATCCGGTGATCCGGGAGGTGATCTGCTCGCCGTACCGCTCTATCATTTGTTTTTGACTGAGGTTGGTACTGATAATGGTCGGAAGCCGGCTCATCATCCGGGTATTGATCAGATTATACAGCGCCGAGGTGGCGAAGGCGCTGGCAAATTCAGCGCCGAGATCGTCGATCACCAACAGGTCGCACCGGCACATCCACTCCTCGCTGTCGGTGTCCTCCGCCCGCCCGAAATATTCCCGCTCCGCCTGCCGCAGCAGCTGCTGGGCCGAGCCGTAGACCACCGAAAAGCCGCCCCCGGCGGCGGATTGGGCAATGGCAAGAGACAGATGGGTTTTGCCGACGCCGGTGGGGCCGCGCAGCAGCAGCGAAACCGAATCGACAGCAAATTCTTCGGCGTATCCCTTGCAATACGCCAATATATTCCGCATCTGCTCCCGGGGCGAAATACCGTCCTTTCCGGGGGCAGTGTTGTCCTTTTTAAGGCCGGCGGAGTAGTACTCCAGCGAAAAATCATCAAAGCTGACCTGGCCGACCTCACCGATCCGGCTGACCCGGCTGCAGGCATATTCCCGCAGCAGCGCCGACAGGCAATCGCACATCTTCCGGTCATGATAGCCGGTGTCGCCGCAGAGCGGGCAGTACGGTTCCGGCTCGAAACCGGTTGTTTTCTCACCGTGTGCGGCCAGCAGCCGCGCCAGTTGTTTTTGCAGCTCCAGATTTTCTTCCCGCAGCCGTTCGACCGCCGAAGCGGGATCGCCGCTTTCCATCAGCGCCCGGGCGATCCACAATCCGGTACGGCTCAGCCGGTCGCGGAGCTCCAGCGCCTCCGGCGCCGCCGCCGCCATCCGTTCCGCCAGCGCCGCCACCGCCGCCGCGGATTTATTCCGCCGCCGCTCCAGCGTCTGCATCGCCTGCTCATATACATCGCGGCTATACCCCATACCGGTCCGGTCGAGTAGACAGTCTCGACACTCCTTTCGAGATATTCTCGTGAAAGGCTTGCCTACTGCCCCTCACAGAACCGTACGTGCAGTTTTCCCGCATACGGCTCTTCAAACCAACTTCGGTTGCC
>WRDE01000102.1 GCA_009783605.1 Oscillospiraceae bacterium | reverse complement strand
GGCGAAATGCAGCAATACCGAAAAGGTCAGATTTGTCTCGCCGGCCTCGCCGATCAATTCGTTGTAGATCACCAAATGCCCGGAACTGGACACCGGCAAAAACTCGGTCACCCCCTGAATAATACCCGCGATCAGCGATTCAAGCCAGGACATGGAAAGCCTCCTTTTTAGTGATCAGTGATTAGTGGCGAGTGACGAGTGATTAGTGGCGAGGGGTTGGGGAAAATGATAACGACACTAATCACTCGCCACTATTACAGGTCCATCTCGTTCAATAAATCCCGCAACAGGATGACTTCGTCGGCTGAGAGGGTGACGCCTTTGCCCATTTTGGCGCGGTCGGGGGCCCATTCCCGGATATCGTATTTCGCCGCCCGGTCGTTCCAGCTGATCATATTCAATTCCTTGGTCCAGCCGGAGGGGGATTCGGACAGCGCCCCGCATTCTTTCACGATTTCATACTTGAGTTCCGCCATTGCTCAGTTCTCCTTTTATATGAATTTATACAATAAAATATTGCCAATATAACTGTCAATTGTCAACTGTCAACTCCCTCCGGCTGGTCCGCGAGATCGTCGGAACCGGAGAAATTCAACCGTTCGGTGATCGGCGCGGTCAGGGCGACCATCTCCTGCGGTACCGGTTCCGCGCCGGATTGCGGTGCTTCGGCGGTTTCCGGGCCGGCGGCTTCGGGCGGATCTGTGGGTGCGCCGACCGGCGGGGTCAGCATATGCAGCAGCTTTTCGATCCGCGCTTCATCTTTGACGACAGCTTCGGAAAACACCTGTTTGGCGTTGGCGAGCTCTTCTTTGGAGACGGCGAGATACTGCTCAATAGCCTCCACCGTATTGTCGGCCGCGGTAATGCTGTTCCGGGCCTGCAGCTGCGCGTCGTTGAGATATCGCTGGCCGATCCGGCGGATATCGGCGATAAAAGCGCCCACATCGCCGATCAGCTCGCTGTAATTCTTGTTGGATTTTTCCAATTCGGCAAGCCGTTTTTCATTGGTGCGGACCAGCGCTTCGGCGGCGGCCAGATTGGTTTTATACTGGATGTCGTTTTCAACCTGCAGCTGCCGGATCCGGGTGATTTCCTGGGTCAGATCGGCATTCTCCCGGCGCAGCTTCAACAGGTCGGCGTTGTCCCGTTCCCGGAAAGCGTGCATCTCGGCCAACAGCGTATCGTTCTGCTTCTGCAGCGCGGTAACCTCGCCGGCCTGGGCGTCGATGCGGGCGCGGCTGTTTAGGATCTCCTCCGAAAGCAGGTCGTTCCGGGCGCGCAGCTCCTGTATTTCGGCGGCCAGCGCCTCCCGGACGAATTTTTGGGATTCGGCGGCGGCCAGTTGGGTCCGGAGCGTCTCGGTTTCAGCCAGCAGCGCCTGATTGCGGTTTCGCAGATCCTCCGTCACCGTGTCCGGTATGCCGACGGCGCCCTGCTGCAGCGCGGCTTCGGAAGCCGCCAGCTGGCTGCGGAGCAGCTCCATCTCCGACCGCAGCATCTGGTTCCGGCCGCGCTGTTCCTCCAATTCGGCGGCCAGGGCGGCATCCGCAACGGTTTGCCGGCCGCGCAAGGCCTCCAATTCGGAGGACTGCGCCTGATACCGGACCCGCAACTCGTTCAACTCGCCAGCCAGCGTCCGGATATGCTCATCCGTACGGCCGTCATTCTCTGCCGGCGAAACATCATTTTTCAATTGCTGTATCTCGGCCAGCAGTTCGTCTCCGCGCCGCCGCAGCGCCTCGGTCTCCCGCTGCAGTTCGAGACGCAGGGCCGATTCCTCCTCTACCCGGGCGCGCAGCCCGGCGGCTTCGGCGGGGTCGGCGCTCTGTTCCGCCAATTGCGCCTGCAGCCGGGTATTCTCGTTTTCGATCTGGCTGACATGTTCCAGCAGGTCGGTGGCCTGCTTTTTGGTGGCATGGGCGATTTTCAGCGAAACCGCCAGCTGTTCATTCGACTTGGCCAGATCCTCATTGAGCTTGGTGACGGTTTTCTGCTGCTCCTGCTGCAGATCCTCGATATGGTTTAACACATCCTGCTTGTTGAACCCGTTGAGCGCTGTGCGAAAAGTTCCTGTATCCATAAATTTTTACACTCTCCTTTAATCGGTCACGGTGTCCGGTATGCCGGCCGCGCCTTGCTGCACCGCGGTTCCGGAAGCGGCCAGCTGGCTGCGGAGCATCTCCAGCTCGGCCAGCAGCACTTGATTCCGGCGGTGCAGCTCCTCGATGTGGTTCAGCACATCCTGCTTGTTAAACCCGTTGAACGCCGTGCGAAAGGTTCCGGTATCCATGAATTATTACACTCTCCTTTAATTGGAAAATGATGGGTATCCGGTTGTTCGCCAAACAGTATACCACCAATTTAAAGGAAAAGCAAGAAAAAATTGCAAATTGCAAATTGCAATTTGCAAATTATAGCAGCTATATGCCGGGACGGGGTCATGATATAATGCGGATGCAGACGTTTATTTTTGTTGATTGGTATTGATTTTCCGCTAAAAAGTTCTATAATTAATTCACACTCATGATTAGAGCGGTTTGGCTTTTGGTGTACGGCATAAAAAAAAGTTGATATGGCCAAACTGTCGCGACCTGCGCGACCCGCGCGGAGAAAACCCAACTAAGCGACCGTACACGATTTATCAAATTGCTATAAGAAAGCAAAACAAATTTTGGATGTTTTGATTAGACTTCCTCGGGAATTAAGCGTGAGCGGATAAACGAAGATTTTTTTTGTCCCGCAAGGAAAAAAGCGCAGGAATAATTTGTTTATTACGAGCATTTATAGACCGCGCACGGTCTGTGTTTGACGCAGCGGGACGGAAAAAAGATCGTTTACGCCGTTCGCGATTAATTCCCGAGGAAGTCTATTATATTAAAAGCAAAAAACGCAGCCAAACGTCCCGGCGTACTGTTGCTCGCCCTTTTGTTGTTGGCCGGGCTGTTAGCCGGACTGCCGCTGGCCGCCGATGAGCCGGCGGACGCCGAGGTCACTCCTGTATCGGGATATTTTGAAAAAAATCCGGGCCTCGTGGGGCATAATTATCTTATTGTCGTGCTGCTCAAGGGCGGCTATGAGCTGGAGGGGGTCTCGCTGACGCCGGCGGGCGGCGTCCTGGCCGAACTGGCCGCCGGGACCGCGTATACCCTCACCGGCAGCAACCTGTTCACCTTCACCCGGGAATAGCTCGACACGCTGGCGCCCGGCGAATACGCCATCACCTTCCACATGACCGGCGGGGACAGCCCGGCGTTCACGCTGACGGTGGGGCGGACGCCCACCCCCGCCGCCATCACCCCCGCCTCGGCATATTTCAGCAAGAATACCGGCGGGAACGATCCGGTTTTTTCGCTGACCGTCACCGACACGTCGTTCATCCCGGAATACAGACTCTCACTCAGCACCGCGGGTCTCCACTCATTCCCTTCGGCGGAAGGGGGGTACCGTGAGCAGCCCGCTTTGACCGTCACCGTGACCAACACCGGCACACAGTCGCTCCGTAATCTGAAGGCTCATCTTTCCCAGGCAGACGCCGACGCGTTTTTGATCAGTCCGGTGGGAGAGAACACCCTCGCCCGGGGAGAGACAGCGACCTTTACCGTAAGGCCCAAAACCGGCCTTACGGCAGGGTCATACAGCGCGGTCGTATCTGTCGACGCAGCGCCAACGGACGTCCTCGAAGCGTTTTTCCGGGTGGAATTTACGGTCAGGCCGTCCCCGACAGCCGGGACGCCGTCATATCGGTGCAGGTCCGGGAGCTCTCCCCCTTCGCCCTGCTGATAGCCTTCGACCAGCCGCCGTCCATTGAGGACGACGCCCCGGCCGATCCCGGAACACTCCCTCAAACCGGCGACAGCGGCAACCCGGCCCTCTGGCTCGGCGGCGCAAGCATATTCGGGATGGGCCTGACCGTGGTAACGGGTAAACGGAGAAGATATAAAGCCAAAGCAAAATAAAAACAAGCAGCACACCAAAAAGCAGCCGCCGGACACGGAATAATCTTCATTCCATCTCCGGCGGCTGTTGACTGCGGCAAATTGCCATTTGCAGCTTGCCATTCGCCGTTTGCACCTCCGGCTGCATCTCCACCATATGCTTCCAATATTTTTTCGGCATGTGGTTGCGGCGGCAGACCGGGTTGGTGCGTTCCTTGATGGCGATGGTGTCGTAGAAGAGCTTCCACATCCGGCGGCAGCGCTGTTCCTCGTTGGAATAGGCCGGCAGGGTCATCTCGGCGGTTGAGGTGAGGTACCAGTCCCGCAGATCATAGACGCCGGCGAAGCCGTGGCGCAGGTCATGGATGATGAACGGCTGGATGTTGAGCCGGTCGACAAAGTGGGGCATCAGCATCGGCAGGATCGCGTGTTCCGGTTCGATCTCGGAGTAATAGACGCCGCCCTCTAACTCCGAAAACCGCAAAAATTCATTCGTCAGCCCCGCCTCCCGGCCGACCAGAGCGCAGATCCGGTCCATCGCCATCACCCGGGCATCGGTCAGCATCGAAAATATTTTTCCGCCGACCCGCATCCCCAGCCGGATATAGTGATAGGTCACATCGCTCTTATCGGCGCGGCAGATCGACCGGTTGTTATCGCTGTCCTCGTCGAACAAAAATGCCTGCCAGACCTTCTGATACCCGCCCGGCCCCATCTTCTGTTTTATCCCGGCGATCACCCGGGCGGATTTGGCCGGATCGGCGGCGACTTCAGCGTATTGACAGTCCAATCGCTGCTGGCAGGCCTCGGCGGCGGCAACCGAAACCGGCGGCGGGGAATGGGCATAGGAGTCGAAGACAGCAGTGAGCAGCCCCTCGAAGCTGCCGTCGTGCAATAGAATTAAGCTCAAATAATCAACAACCTTTTTTAGAATTCAGCATTCAGCATTGAGATCATATCTGCCCGCTCTGTACAACCGCGAAATCATTGGCCGCCGGCAGCAGGTTTGTCGCGTCGAACCAGGTCAGCTGCTTCACCGGCGGGTCGATCGGGAGCGAGCCGGGGCGCAGTTTGACGTCGGCGGTCAGGTTGTTGTAGATGAACGGCTCGCTGAATTTTACGCCGGGCATCATCTGGCCGTTGCAGGTGATGAAATACATCGCCCGTTTTAAGACGACCCGCAGTTTTTTCAGATCCTCGAACCGCAGCGTGCCGTTCCGGCGGGCGGTGAGGATCTTGTCGGCCGACTTGGTGCCGACGCCCGGCACCCGCAGCAGCGTCTCCCGGTCGGCCCGGTTGACCTCCACCGGGAAGGTATCCAAATGCCGCATCGCCCAATGGCATTTCGGGTCTAACAGCGGGTCTAACGACGGCGCGTCCTCGCTCAGGATCTCGTCCACCGAAAAGCCATAGAACCGCAGCAGGAAATCGGTCTGATACAGCCGGTGCTCCCGCAGCAGCGGCGGCGGCTGGCCTTGCGGCAGCAGCGCGTGGGTGCTGCCGCCGGCGGCGATATAGGCCGAATAGAACACCCGCCGCAACCGGAATTTCTTATACATGCTATCGGCCAGCCGCATGATCTGGAAATCGGTGTCGGGGGTGGCGCCGATGATCATCTGGGTGCTCTGGCCCCCCGGCACGAATGGCTGCGCGTGGCGGTAGACCGCCAGCTCGGCCTTGCTCTGCTCGATATTGCTCTTGATCGCCAGCATCGGCTTGAAGATGCTGTCCTTCGGCTTGTTCGGCGCCAGCGCGTTGAGCGACGCCTCGCTGGGCAGTTCCACATTGATGCTCATCCGGTCGACCAAATGCCCCAGCTTATCCACCAATTCCTGGGAACAGCCGGGGATGGCTTTGGCGTGGATATAGCCGTTGAACCGATATTTGTTGCGCAGCAGCGCGATGGCGGCGCACATCTGCTCCATCGCGTAGTCGGCGTTGCGCAGCACCCCGGAGCTGAGGAACAGCCCCTCAATATAGTTGCGGCGGTAGAATTCGATCACGAGATTGGCCAGCTCGTCCGGCGTAAAGGCCGCCCGCTCCACGTCGTTGGACACCCGGTTGGCGCAGTATTGGCAATCGTAGACGCAGACGTTGGTCATCAGCACCTTCAGCAGCGAAATGCACCGGCCGTCAGCCGCAAAGGAATGGCAGATGCCGCCCCCGACCGCCGAACCCAGCATCCCCTTGACCCCGCCCCTGGTGACGCCGGAGGAGGTGCAGGCCACATCATATTTGGCGGAATCGGCAAGGATCCGCAATTTTTCGGAAACATCCATAAAGTTAGTGATTAGTGGTTAGTGATTAGTGAATAGTTGACGGCTGCAAGTATAATGTATTGCTGGAGCCGGGAGTATTCACCTGCGGACAGTGTTCATATCCATAGCATAGCACAAATGTTCTGAAATGTCAAACAAATGTTCTGAAAAAATGAAAATAATTTTTTCAGAAGAAAAAAACGGTTTGTGCCCAATGTCATTTATACAAATAGTATAAGATGGATTTATTTTTATATACAGGCTCTATTCAGGGGAAATATATCTGACAGGGGAAATCACAAAACCGCCGCCGAACAAAAAATCTCTTTCGCGCCGGTACACCCCGGTCGGCGTGCCCTACAAATCCGCCCCATTAATTGTACATTGTACATTGTACATTGTACATTTTCCCGCCCTCTTTTTGTGCGAACCCACAAACCTTTGCCCATTTTCACAATCTCCTTGAAAACCCCATAAAAAAAAGGTAAAATAATCCCAACTTAAAAATTTTTGGAGGAACACTATTATGTCTGTTAAAGTTGCCATCAACGGCTTCGGCCGGATCGGCCGCCTGGCCTTCCGCCAGATGTTCCGTGCCCCCGGTTATGACGTGGTCGCCATCAACGACCTGACTGACGCGAAAATGCTGGCCCACCTGCTCAAATACGACTCGGCCCAGGGCCGCTATGCCCTCGCCGACAAGGTTTCGGCCACCGAAAATTCGGTCATCATCGACGGGACCGAGATCCGCATCTATGCCGAGAAGAACGCCGCCGACCTGCCCTGGGGCGAGCTGGACGTAGACGTGGTGCTGGAATGCACCGGTTTTTACACCAGCAAGGCCAAATCCCAGGCCCACATCGACGCCGGCGCCAAAAAAGTCGTCATCTCGGCCCCGGCCGGCAACGACCTGCCCACCGTCGTGTTCAGCGTCAACGAGGATATTCTGAGCAAAGACGACACCATCATCTCGGCC
>WRDE01000101.1 GCA_009783605.1 Oscillospiraceae bacterium | reverse complement strand
GTCCAGAGCACGCTGCTCAATGTATAGCCGCTGCCGCCGGCTGCCGTGTCGTCCGGCGTTTCGCCGATCGCCGGCGCCGTTACCGTGATCGCCGCCGTCGTGATCGGCGTCAGCGGCGCCGCGGCGAATTCATAACTGATGGTCAGCGTCGTGCCGGGGGTCCCGCTGATCGTTGCCTGTTCGCCGTTGATGGTGACGGTTTCGCCCTCTGTAATGCCGGCGAAGGTCTTGCCGGCGGCGGCGGTGAGGGTAACTGTGGCGGTGTATGCCTGCTCATATTTGAATGGATTGTCCGTCGGCGTCCAGGTTACCGTGCCGACGGTGAAATCACTGCTTGTTGTGGTGGCCGCCGCGCTGGGCGCGCTGCCCGGCACCGGCGCCGTTACGCTGATGGCGGCCGTAGTGATCGGCTCGGGGTTCACGTTGATGGTTCCGGTCCGGTTGGCCGGCGTGACCTGGGGCGGGAAGCTCCCGCTCACCGCGCCGGTTACGGGTTTTGCCCCTGTTACCGCGCCGTTATACGCGCTGTCGAAGCTCCAGGCGATGGTGATCGGTACATACCGGCTGTCGCTCAGTTTCGCGTAGCCGGCCTGTGACAGTTCCGCCAGCGCGTTTGGTCCCGGCGTGTTGTAGGCGACGTCAGCCGTCGTGACGAGCGGGGTGTCGGTCCCGTTGTTATCGGTGAAATAACCCTCGATCGAAGGGGCTTCATAGGGTATCAGCCAGTAGGTTTCGCCGGCCGTGGTATCAAAAGAGAAGGTAACCTCGGTCGCCCAGTTGGGGGCGGTGCTGATGGTGGTATTCATCACGGCGAGATCGCTGTCCCGGATGACTGTGACGCCCTGGGTCCAGGGGGAGGCGATGGTGAAGGTCTGGCCGGCAACGCTTTCGACCTTGATGGGGGTATTGACCTTTTGGGCGGCTCCGTCGTAGCTGGCGGAGATCAGGAAGGCGCCCGGCGCGCGCAGGCGTTTGAATTCCGCGCTGCGGTTGGCTAACCAGTTCGGGAATACCTTGGCGACGCCTTTGTCCGCCTGCAGCAGCATCCCGTTGACCGCCTCGGTCGCGCCGACCTTTTCAATACCGTGGTTGTTGTCGGAGATCCGGAGGTTTCCCGGCTGCATCTGGTTCCGGATGGTGTTGGCGAAGGAAGCGATGAAATCCGAGACCGGGTAACGCACCCGCACCGCGATCGGGTGGGCTTTGGGGAAGTTGTTCATCTGGCTCCAAACGCCGTTGCCAAACCGCTTGATGGTGTTCTGGGCAATCTGCAGATCGGCCGCCGGCGAATAATACCCCAGATAATCGCAGGGGATAACCGTCTCAAGGGGGATGATGTTGCCGTCGCCCGGCAGCGGACTGGACAGCGCTTTCCATGAGCCGCCGCTGTATTCCATTTCGGCGAGGGCGTAGCACAACACATTGGTAACGCCGTTGCCGGAGCTTATAACCGTAGGCTGCGCCGGCATGTTGTCATAGACCTCCTGCCACTGCGCCCGCAGCGCCGGGTCGACGTCCAATATCTCGCTGGCTTTGATGGCGTTTTTGATCACATACTTATACGCCGCCAGCTCCACCGCCGGGTTCAGCGACCAGGAGCCCTCGTTATAGCCCGCCAGCAGCCGGTATTTGCCGTCGGTCTGCTTCTCCATCCAGTTCATGCCGAAGATGGCGCAGCCCTTCAGGAACTCATAGGCCTTATCCCGCAGGAATTCCTCGTCCATCGTGTAGTTGTAATATTCGATAATCGGGAAGGCGCTGAACGGGCCGTTGACCGCTTCGTTGTGATAACCGCTGTCGGCGGTGACGCACCAGGGACCGATGCCCACCGGATACAGCAGGCCGTCCTTGATGCCGCCCGCGGCGGTGATGCCGTTGTTTTTGGCTATCCGGTAGTCAATATAGTTGGTGCCCTGATTGGGGGTATAGGCGGGCTGGCTGGCGCCGGGGGCGACCCTGCGCAGCTGGGTGATGCTCTCGGAGTTCTTTTTCGCCACCGGCATAAAGCTGGTAATGGCTTCAACGGCGGGCAGTGCCGCGCTGGCCCGGTTGCTGGAGAAGGCGCCGTACCAGGTGGCTATGAAGTTGTAGTTCAGGTGCATATCGCCCGACCAGGACGGGTTGTCGGTGGTGTGCCAGTGGGCGAAAAGACCCGGGGCGATATATCCCTCCCGGGAGGCGCAGCCGAACATATACTGGGCGGCGTAATAGTACTTCATGATCGCGTTAAGGTCGGCGTTTGACGTGCCGAGATTGACGTTTATGAAGGATTGGGTCCAGTAATCCTTCCACCACGCCGCGTGATCGTCACGCAGTGCGCCAATATCGCCGGTGCCGGCGACGCCGGCTAACAGCCGGTCGGCCCATGCTTTCGGAGCTTCGCCATTCAGCGTATTGTACTGGCGGACGCCGGAGCGCAGATAATTCTGTCCGCCGCCGCCGACGGCGGTGACGACATACACCGTGCCGCCCGCCGGGATGGTGAAATCGATCTCGGCTTTGCCGTCGCTGGGTTTGGCGTCGGTGGAGACATCGTCGGCGCCGATCACTTTTGTCGAGAGCACCGCCTCGGATATCCAGCCGTTCAAGGTGCCGTGCCCGTCGTTGTACTCAAGACTGTTGTTGTCGGGGGGCGTCTGGGTCCTTCTGCGGGCGCTGACGGTATCCCCCTCGGTCCACGCGGTTATCGGGTAGCTGCCGGTGTTGTAGGGGGCGGCCCATGTCTGGACGCTCAACTCGCCGGGGGCGCTGCTCAAGGATTTGATCTCGGTGATGATATAGTTTTCGTTGGCGGCGGTCCAGGTTTTCATCTCGAGCGGAATATCGTTGACCGTCATCTCGGTTTCGACCACCGCGTTCAGGATATCCTGCTTTTCATGGAAGGCGGGGACCGGCTTCGGCGGGCCGGTCGGCTCCTCCCGGAAAAGCTCTAATTGCCCGATCCGGGCCCGGGCGTTGCCGGTGCCATGCTCGTTGCTGCCTAACTGGAGCGGGTCGTCGATCAGCAGGCGTATCCATTTGGTGGTGCAAATACTGCTCAGCGTCCGTTTGCATTCACTGAGCGTATTGGCGGTAACGGTGTCTATGTCTGTCCAAGTGGTGCCGTTCGTGCTTGTCTGGAGTTTCCACGCCCGCGGGTTGTTCTGCGGGAGATTTGTCCGGAAATATCCGTCGCCCTTGACGGTATAATACCCGATCGAGACCGGATCGTTAAACTCAAGTTGTAACCATTGTGTGCCGGTGCCCGGCTGGGATACCCAGCCCTCATAACCGGTGCCTTCGATGCCGACGGTGCGGGGAATATCGTTCACGGCGCGCGCAGCGGTGAACGATTCATGGGTGCTGCTGGCGGTTACGGTTTTGTAGCTGAAGGCATGGTTGACGTTGGGACCGCCGTCCACCGAATAAATCTCAAGCTCATGAACCCGCGCCGCGGTGTTTCCGGGCTGGGCGGGCTGGATGAAGAAGATCCGGACATACCGCGCCGAGATAGTGGAGGCGAAGGTTTTTTCGTATAATCTGCCGGCGCTGGTATTGGGATTGTTATTGACATAATCCATCTGCGCCCATCTGTTGTCGGCCAGGCTTCCGATAGTTGCCCACGCGCCGTCGCCCGCCTCCGGCGTGGTGCCGGCGGTACCGGTACGCAGGTATTCAAACCGCCATTCCCGGGCGTTGTGCTGGTCTTCGCCGGCGTAGCCCGCGAGCTTGAGCACATATTTGGAGATATCGTACAAATCTCCAAGGTCAACGATCGCCCAGTGGGGCGCCGCGCCGGTGGCGCACCATTTGGTGCTGTCGAGGCCGTCCACCATCATCTCTGCCGCTTCGCCGGAGCCGTTTTGGCTGTCGGCCTTGACCGGCTGGTTCAGCGCGATGTTGCCGGTTCTCCTCTGGGTCGGACCGTAGATCTCCAGCGCGTGGATCCGGACGTCCTTGCTGGCGCTGTTGGACGCGTCGGTGACCAACAGCCGGACATACCGCGCCTCCACCGCCGGGGCGATCGGCCGGGGAACGATTTTGCCGTCGTCGTTGGCGGGGTTGTCGGTGACCTCGTCGATATCTATCCAGTTTCCGGCGGGGATGCTCTCGATATTGGTTTTGGTCCAGGCGCCGATATTGTCGGTGGCGAGATATTGCAGCTTCCAGGCTTTGGTGTTGTGGCTGTTTTCGTTCGCCATGCCGGCGTTTTTCAGGGTATAGCGCCCGATCTCTTTTTTGACCGCCGCGCCTTTTCCGAGGTCGATAACCGCCCAGTGGCCGCCGGCCGGCGCCGAACCCGACGGCGCGCCCCATTTGTTGCCGTCTTCGCCGTTGACCAAGTTGGCGCCGTAATGTATGGTGCCGTTGTCGTTCGTCTCGGCGCTGACGATAACCGGCGCTTTCAGCGCGAGGTTGGGGTCGGCTTCCGGCAGCTGGGGCTTGATGGTGACGCCGCCGATCGGGATGGGTTTGGCGCCGTTGCCCCCGGTGGCGGTCCAGAAATCGCTTTTGGAGACATAAAATGTCTTCTCCTCGCTCTTCCCGCCGGAGGAAACCCCCAGATCGCCGTTGCCCAGAAGCGCGGTGTCCGGGATCTGGTTGTTGAATTGTCCGGGATAGCCGGTGTCATTCGCCTCGCCGTAATATTGGCCGATGACGCTTTGGATCTGTGCCCATTCCGCTTCGGCGTCGTCAGCCGGCGGCACAAAGGACAGTGCCGCCGAAACCGGTATGGTCACAGGGGAGATGCCTGTTATGGAGGGCATCACCAAACAGGCTGTCAGCAGATACACTAAGACCGGTTTCAACCATAAACGCTTTTTCATGGGAGTCACTCCTCTGTTGAATTTTATCTGATTGAAAATGACATGCAAATTTTTCCGGTTATACCGAAAAATTTCCAATTCTATTATGACAGCTTATCGCTCGGAAATCAATGGTGTTCGTTTGTTATTATTTGCGTTTTTTTATTGTATAAGCAGCATCCCACTATTGCAAAAGAGCGGTGTATCTTGTATGATATTAGAGACATGGAAAAAATATTATACGGAGGGAACTGTTTATGAAACCGATTATTTTCCGCCTGATGGTGTTGTTGGTGACGACGGTGCTGCTGTTTACTGCTGTGCCGCTGCTTGGAGCTGCCCAGACAGCCGCGGAAGACGAATGGGACGAGGTGAAAGCATTGGTGGGACAGTATATCGGCGAGTGGCGTAATACCAATTATACCGGGCTGTTCAAGGATCAGATCCCGGAGACCGCGGTGCTGGGCAACGGGGATGTGGGGGTCGCCTCCGGCGGCAACGGCACCGAGAAGACTTTTCATATCAGCAAGGGCGACTTTTGGGTATACGGCAACAACACCCCACCGATCCCCGTCGGCGGGGTGACCATCAAGCCCGCCGACGAACCCGCGGATACCTGGCCGGATTCGCTCGCCCTGAACAAGACGGTCACCGAGAGCAGCAACAACGGCGCCGACCGGGTGGGCCAGCGGGCGGTCAACGGGCAGTGGGCGCCGGATTCCGGCTATGTAGGCTGGTCCAGCGGCATCATCGGCACCGGCGCCGGACGGGATCCCCAGCCGTGGATGCGGATTGATTTCGGCGCGGCGATGACCTTTGACCGGATCATTATCCGGCACGATCCCGCCGCCCGGCCGGAGCAGCTGCACACCGCCACCAAAGCCTTCAACATTGTGGTCAGCGACGACGGCAACAGCTGGGGCGACCCGATCTACAGCATCAGCGACAACACCGCCGCCACCAGCGATATCCTGCTGGCGGCGCCGGTGACCGCGCGGTATATCCGGCTGAACGTGATCCAGGGCACCCAGGCGACCGACGCCGATTCCCGGGACAACCCCCGCGCCCGGATCGGACAGTTCGAGGTGTATAATACCGCGGCCCAGACCTTCCCGACCGCGCCGGTCACACCGGCGATCACGGATTTCTATGAAGAACAGGATATCTTGGACGCCTGCATCAGAACCAAATTCAAGTGGGGCGGCAAAAACGTGAGGATGTATACCTACCTTGCCGCTGAGGGTAATAATCTGCTGATAACCCGGCTGACCAACGACGCCGACGCGGCGCTGGAGCTGCGGGCCGAGGCCTGGGGCAAAACCGGCAGCAGCAGCCGCCCGGTCACCGCCTCATCTACCGCCACGACCGCAACCGCCACCCGCGCCACCATGAGCGGAAATCTCAATACCAACGACACCAACGCGTATAAATCCGTAGCCGCCCTGACCACACAGTTAGTAGGCGCGGTTCCCACCGATAACGGCAGCAGCGCCTCCGCCGCCTGGTTAGATTTCACACTGCCGGCCGGCGGTACGGTGTATATCGTCACCGCCGTCGGCGGCGGCGGGAGAACCTATGACAACCGGAACAATCTGATTGCCCCGCTGCCGGCCGATCAGACGGCCGGGCTGTTGGCGGCGGCGGATTCGGCAGCCAAATTGGACGGGATCAAAGCGGAGCACGCCGCGTGGTGGAAGGATTTCTGGCTGCGCAGCTATATCAGCTTAGACACGGCCGACGCCAATCTGGCGGCGATCCAGAAGTACTACTATGCCGCCCAGTATATGCTCGGGTGCAACTGCAGCGAGGACAGGGTGCCGCCGGGGCTGTACGGCCTGTGGCATACCACCGATTCCCCGGCCTGGAACTCCGACTATCACCTGAACTACAATTATATCGCCACCTTCTACGGCATCTACTCCTCCGGCCGGGCGGAATTCGCCAGAGCCGCCATGCAGCCGCTGTTCGACTATGAGGAAACCGCCACCAAAGCGGCGGCGACCACAAGTGAGCTTAAAAAAATCAGCGTATCCCATGTCGAAAAGAAAATCGCCGAGGGGAAGATCCATCCCACCGACGGCATCGCCGACGCGCTGCTGTTCCCGGTGGGGATCGGCCCCTTCGGCATGAGGATGGATCCCAGTTACCACAACCAGCTGCTGAACGCGGTGCTCCCCGCCTAGCTGATGATCAATTATTTTGAAACCACCTGGGACACGGAGTTGCTGGCCGAGAAGATCTATCCCTTTATGAAAAAGGCCGCCCGGACCTATGAGGTGTGGTTGGACGAGGAGGAGGACGGCTCATTTACCATGTACGCGGGCTACAACGAGGGCTCCTGGGCAAAAAATCCGGCGAAGGAGCTGGGGCCGCTCAAGAATGTGCTGTCCAAGCTGATT
>WRDE01000100.1 GCA_009783605.1 Oscillospiraceae bacterium | reverse complement strand
TTGACAGCGTACCGGCCAGAGTTAGGGTTGCGGAATTATTTGGTGCCGCGGAGAAAGCGGTTCCTTCAGCCGTAGGCAGCGTAAAGCTGTCTCTGTTGAATGATCCGGTAACTGCGGCATAGCCGGATTCCGAGGAATAAGCAAAATCGGCATCGACTGCCGCGTTGGAATGGTTGGTCACCGTGATCGTATTACCGGAAGCGGACCATGAGGATGTGGTCAAATTTTCGATATAGCTGTGGCTCCCCGGCTGCCAGTCTTTTGTCCCTGAAGCGTTATAAGTAAATTCCATGGCACCCCAAGATAAATCAACGCTGTAAACCATGGGTGTTGTTATAGCACCTTCATATTTGGCAGTGACATCAATATCTTTGGAATCCGGAACATCCAGCGTGACGTCATTTTCGGATTCTTCGATTTCATCCAGGGCAGTTAATACGACCTTTCCCAAGCCATAATCTGCATTCCCATAATTGGAAACAACGATAATTTTAACGAAAAGCGCTTGTTCATCCATTGGTATGACAAGCTGCGGCGTGACAGGCGCCGCTCCGCCGCCCGGCATCTCCGGAATTGTATAATTGCCTAATGCTTCCCAAGTACCATCGATACCGTCAGTGGAATCGGCCGAATAGGAGATGGTGATATCCTCGATACCTCTATGCTCGTCGCTTCCGAATAGATCGGTGCTGTTCCAAATAGCGATCTGGTGTATTTCCTCTACATCATTTAATTCAAACAATACCCATACATCCACTACGGTCGGATCATCCCCTGTAAGCCATTGGCGTCCCATCCAGTCGCCCGACGTAAAAAGGGCATTGCTGATATCGTTGCTTGAACCAAGGTCTATGCGGGTCATGTCTATCAGATTGTCAGGACTAAAATTTCCACCCAAAGAACCGCTGGCGGTTACGTTCTGGATCACCAACGGCACTTCAACCTGTATGGTTCCAGCCAATACATTTCCTGTGCCGAAAGTGAATAGGACTGCGTTTGCGCATAGGACGAGTGCGAGAACGATGATAGATAGCCTCTTTTTCATGATGAATACCGATCCTTTCTTAAATGCGTCTATTAAATAGACATTTTTGATAAATATTTGGTATAATTCTCTTTGCCTTATCCCTCAATAGGGAATTTATTGATTTTTCCGACCAGTTTTTGCAGGATCAAGCGGGCATCGGAAACCGTGATTTTTCCGGACTCCTGCACGGCGGCGCGATCCAATTGCTCCGGCGTCAACATTATTTTCCCCACCAGATGCTGCAGCAGCATCCGCGCGTCGTCGATCCGGACATAACCGTCGCCGTTGACGTCGCCGGGCAGGGCAAACAATTGATTATACATCGCCGCTCCCGCCGCATAGTTGTCATAAACCGACAACCCGTTAGATACGCTGAGCAAATTACCGCTGGATCCCGCAAGCGTTTCCGCCCAAGTCTTACCTGCACGCGCATCCGTTTTCGACAGTTTTTCATCCGCAGCGCGTATAGCGGCGACCGTTGCGTCCCCGGATTTCCCAAGAACAGCGGCGGCATCCGTAACCGCTTTGAACAACCGCTTAATGACTGCGTGATCGCCGGAACCGTAAGGCTGTGACCGGACGGCAGGGTTGACAATCAATTTCCCGCTGTCTGCGTCAGCCCATAGATTATCCACCCAGAACAGCGCCGCGTCCAGCAGAAGTTCATAGTTTTGCTCTAAAAACGCTTTGTTCGGTTTGTTTTGGTAATACTCCCAAACCGCCAGCGCCAGCTTCGCACCGGAATCCGGTGTATAGAAGCCCGGTGTGTATCCGCCCGGCGCGGTATAACCCCAAAGATTGGTTGCGCCGTATGCTGTCCAGCCGCGCACATTGGTGCCGTCGGGTTTGGCATGGTAGTGTGCGGCGGTAGTTCTCCCGTTCACCGCGAGCGATCGGATATAGCTCATCACCGGTTGCTGGCAGTCCAGCAGATTACCGCTTTGTGCCAGTTTACCGGCAGCAATTATGCCATCCGCATGGGACCCTTGATTCAGCTGTGTCATCCCCCAACTCCACAGGCTTCGGGAAGCGGCGGACATCTCATTGCCGCGGGAGGAGGGCTCCTCCCCACGGGAGGAGGGCTCCTCCCCACGGGAGGAGGAGATCAGAAGGTATCGGGCGAATTGGTAATAAAGCAGTTCCAAATACCGGTCTTCATTCGCATTATTGCCGCTGCCGTATCCGTTCACCAACGCGGCGGTGGTTTTGGCGGGCATGGCGATACCGTCGGATGTCAGCGATATCTTATTGAACAACGCGCTGTAATCGGTTACATGAGCAGCCCGCAACGCCGTATAGCCTTTCCCCGCTGCCGCAGCCGTCCGGGTGCGTACCGCCGTAAACGATGTTTCCCTATCGGAAAAATAGTCGTAGGTATCATCGTAACAGGGCCTATAATTGGTGCCTACCGTCATCAGGATGGTAACCGCATCGGCGTTTTGTAGCCGCAGGGTCGGGCTGGCATTCGAAAGGGAACCGCCTTCCGGTATTACCTTGACCTGGGAGATGAAATGCAATCCGTCCGTCCGCTGGTCATCCGGCTGCCCGATTAGGGTTATGGTGTCACCGGAAACGCCGGCGTCGCCGTTCTGCCGCCGGGATTCGATGCCGATATAGGACGATACTGCGCCGGGTTTATCCGCCGAAATCCGCACCGCCAAAACATTATCCGGCGCGCTGACGAAGTATTCGCGGATATATCGTGTCCCATTGCTGGTATATTTGACGGTCACAATGCCATTCCTTAAATCCAGACTGCGGGAATAATCGGTATATGGGGTTTCGGGTGGTTTGGCGGTATTGCGGTTGAAGTCGCCCAACGGCAGGAACTGTGCCATTTGGGTCATACTGTCTCCGCCTTTAATAGCATAGATCTCCAACCGGTAGTATTTATACGGCATCGGGTTGGCGACAGTGAAATTTACCAGCGCATTACGGGTGTCCGGCAGGGCATAATCGGTTTGTTCATCCAAAACGGTATACGGGCCGCCGGAGGTATTGGAAGCCATCAGTTTCCATGATTTCGGATCGCGGGCAACCACATCCTCGGCGGTGACGATGCGGTAGCTGTCCGCCGTGACCGAACCGCCGTATTCCCAGCTGATCCAGATGGGGTCCGCCACGCTCGGAACCTTCGGATAACACCATTTGCTGCTATTGGTTCCATCGAACAGCTTTTCGACGCTCTGATAGTTCGAGCCCGGCGCGCTGGTGTTGGTTTGGATGTTCTTCAACATGTTTGCCAATTCACTCAACGGATTATCGCTGATTCGGAGCAGGCCCAATTCCTGATAAGCGCCGAAGGTGGAAGCATCACCGGCAAGATAATTACGCAGCGCCGATTCGGTATCCCATGACATGGCTCCATCGCCCGTATCCTGCAGCCGCTGGCGCAGCAGGTTTAATTGCATTTTGTTGGTAGCCGGCAGCCCTTTGTTCCCGCCCTTATAATATTGGGATGCCCCCGGTCCGCCGGACCAGATGGTCGCCTCGTTGATCAGCAGCGTTTCGTTGCCGACCCCGCCGTAGACCATTGCGCCCAGCCTGCCGTTGCCGATCGGGCTGGCTTCGGCAGCCCAAGTGTAAAGGTCTTTTACATCAATCGGTACCTTTGCGGGGGTATCATGCCATATCAGCAGATCGCTGCCCGATCCGGGTGCGGCGGCAGTCCCCATAAAACCGCCGGAAATCGGCTGGCACAGCAGCAAAGCGGCTGTCAGGGTGATGCCCAATGCTTGTATAAATAATTTGTTTTTCATCATTATCACCCCCTTATTTCCATCGCGCGGTGAGGGTAACCTCTCCGATTATGTATTTGACGGTGTCTGAATCGGTGAAATTCCCCACTACCGCGCCGGAGGCCGTCCAGCCGTCGAAGGTCATACCCGATCTGGTGAAGGTGTTTACCGGAATCTTATAATTCGTGCCATACAAGGCCATGCCGTCCGGCATATTGCCGCTGCCGCCGCCGGCAGCAAACTTGATGGTTGCCTGCTTCGGGTTGGTATCGGGCGGATCGCTGTTGATCTTGAAGACAAGGGTATTGGTGGTGCTGAGGCCTAAAATGTTGAGCCCGGAGGAGGCATAGAAATAAGCCGGCTTGCCGTTCCGCATTAAAACCGCCGGCCGCTCGACCTTGTTTTGGCCTTCATACGGTGCAGTGGCGTAAGGGGGGATGGCGGTATAATCACTCAATACCCCAAAGCCCACTTTGGCGTCTGCCAATTTGAACGAACGCCCATCAGTCGACTCCCACAGGATACCGTAACCCTGCACGCCGGTGTTTCCGCCGAAATTGTCGGTAGTGAGCAGATATATCTTGCCGTCCATCTCAAAAACGGTGGCATCCTCGATATAGGTGCGGTTATCGGTGATCGCGTCCTCGCTATTGACATAGCCTTTTGTCAGTTCGCTCGACACGGCGTAGCCATACCGTATGGTGCTGAAGTCAAGCCCGGCTTTGAAGTAGATGAAGTATTCGTTCCCGATCTTGATGATATCCGGGTTGTCGGTGCCGAGCAAGGCGCCCGCTGTCCATCCGGTGGCGCTGGGCTGGACGACGACGCCGTCTCCCTTCTCACCCTGGAGCGTCCAGGGGCCGTAGGGGCTTTCGGAGGTGGCGAGGCATATCTTCTGATCCTTCTGCAGCGGCCCGCCTTGGGTGATGTAGACAAGGCAGTATAACCCGTCTATCTTCTTGACCCGGACATTATGCGGAGCGAATTGGGGTTTCGGCACATCTTTATTGGAAATAGCCGTGTCGACATATTCGAATGGACCTTCCGGGCTGTCGCCGACGCAATGCGCGATTTCGCAGGTCACTTTCCAGTCCCACATACCATTGCTCGTCCGCGGCCAACGGGCAACGAAAAGATGGGTTTTACCCTCATCGTCCTCAATAGGGGAGATACACCAATAGTAATAATCCGGGTCAGACATTGCCGGACTGAGGTATTCCATGTTTATAGCCATGTCGCTGTAAGGCATCGAAACTTGTTTCCCGTCCCCGGAGGGTAGTTTCGGGCCGGTATGCCGCATACTTCTGGTCGCGGCGTAGTAGATGTCGCTGCGCGTCCCTTCAACCCCCGCAGCACCTGAGGTGCTGCTTGTGACAGCGGCTATGGTGAAAGCGAAAAAGGTGTTTTGCGGAAGCCCGATCACGCAATAGAAATTTTCCTTGATCGGCGAACTGTTGATTTTGGTTGAACCGTTGTACAGGTTATACCCCTCGGCTCCCGGAACCGCGTCCCAGGTCAGCGAGATGGCGCTGTCGGCGGCGGCGGTCATGCGCAGGTTCATGTTGTTCCCTCCTGTAGCGGAATCGGCTGCGGCTTGATACGCCAGCCGGCCATCGGCGTGCTCTGTACGTTGCAGCGGATCATCTGCTGTCTTCATGCCGCAGGAAGCACAAAACAGCAATGTGACGACCAGAAATAATCCGGCAACGGTACGGGCGTACTTCATGGGTTATCCCTCCTGTAAAAATAGTTATGTATTATCCCTGCATTTAAAACTTGCAATTTGATCAGACTTGTATCCCTTGCTGTACGACGGCCACTTTATATGATCAATTGCAACATTTAATAGCCGTCGTAATATTTACCCCGCGGAATCCCGCGGAAAAGCCGTGATTTTTCCGACCAGTTTTTGCAATATCAACCGGGCATCGGAAACCTCTACTTTTCCGGCTTCGCGTACGGCGGCACGGTTCAATTGTTCCGGTATCAATATGATTTTCCCTACTAAATGCTGCAGGATCAGCCGGGCGTCAGCCACATCCACTTTATCGTCGCCGTTGACATCGCCGTATAGAACAGGCTTGACAGCTATTTCAAAGGAAATGATATATTTTTCGCCCGCCTCAACTTCAAACCGCAATGTATTCCCGGTATTTTCCGTTTCGACCGCCTTGTTGTCCGAAGCGCGCCAGACATAAGCGGTTTCGATCCCGGCAGCTGCTAATGTGACTGTCCGGTTCGATCCGGTACCCGCCGTTACCGTGGCTTCTTTTAATACACCGTTTTCCCAGCGGATATCCACCGTGACATCACCCCGCGCGCGTAATCCGTTGACACTCCCGTTCGACCATGTTTTCGGCAATGCAGGCAGCAGTTCGATCAACTCCCCGTTCTGGCTTTGAATCAACATCTCGGTGACCCCGGCGACCCCGCCGAAGTTGCCGTCGATCTGGAACGGTGGGCAGACGTCGAACAGGTTGGCGTAAGTTGACTGCTGCAGCAGCGCTTTATACATGCTATACGCGTTGTCCCCCTCATGCAGCCGGGCCCAAATGCCGATCCGCCACGCCTTGCTCCAGCCAATACCGGTGTCGGTGCGGTAGGATAACGTTTTACGGATAGCCGCTATGTTCTCCTCGTCGCCTGCCCGACCGTCCACATACATGGTGCCGGGATACAACCCCACCAGATGGGACAGATGCCGGTGACGGTCGGAGTCGGTATGGCTTAATGTTGTTTCGTCTTTCCATTCCATTAACTGGCCGATAATGCCGATTTGAGGTTTATACAGTTTTTCATGGGCAGCTGCGATTTCACCGATTTCCGGTGTTTCGTCGGCGAGTGTATCTGCCGCCTTCAAAACGATTTCAAACAATTCCCAGATCAATTGCTGATCCATCGACGCGCCGAGGCTGTACGGGCCGTGCTCCGGAGAATAGGAGGGGTTGGACACCAGCGTCCCGTCCCGCTCATCCTCCCAGAGGTTATCTACCCAGAACAAGGCCGCGTCCAGCATAACCGGGAAATATTCGCGCAAAAATTCTTTGTCTAATGAAAATGCGTAATATTCCCATATATCTTGACACATCCACGCAGCCGCCGCGGGGCAGTAGAAACCATCATACCAATTCCCTGGCGCGGTATTCCCCCAGATGTTGTTTTCATGCCCGATCACCCAGCCGCGCACATCCCCGCCGCCCTGCTTCTCAAAGTAATGCTTGGCGGTGACCGCGCCCCGGGCGGCTAAGTGTTTGGTATATTCGATCACCGGCAGGTGACACTCGCTCAGGTTGGTCGTCTCGGCGAGCCAGTAGTTCATTTGGAGGTTGATATTGGTATGGTAGTCCGCGTCCCAAGGCGGGTTCAGCCCCTCCGCCCAGATCCCCTGCAGATTCGCCGGCAGTGAACCGGGACGGGAGGAGGAGATCAGCAGATACCGCCCGAACTGGTAGTA
>WRDE01000099.1 GCA_009783605.1 Oscillospiraceae bacterium | reverse complement strand
TTTCAGGTTTACTTGGATTAATAGCCGAAAACAGCTCCGGGGTGATGGCTGCCGCCGGTTTTATTATCGGGGTGATCCTTTTATACGGCTGGTTGGAGGGAATGAAAAACACATTAAAGGATCCGGGATCCGGCGAATTATTTGCCGTTCTCTGCGGGTTGGCCGGCTGCGGAGCAGTCCTGATCCCGTTATCCGGCTGCATCAAAAACGTCTGCCAGGCCTGCGACAGCGTATCGGTCTTTATGCTGAGTTTTGTGCCGGTTTACGCCGGCGTATCCGCGGCCGGAGGGCAGATCGCCGCCGCCGCTTCCTATCAGACCGTGTTGATGTTTGTGGCGCAATTGATATCTTCAGTCACGATAGGTGTAGTATTGCCGTTGATGACCATCTCGCTGGCCATTTCCGCCACCGGCTCGATGACCAATGGGGTAAAATTAAACGGGATCGGCAGCCTTTTGAATAAAAGCGGTATGTGGCTTCTGGGGCTGCTGCTGACGGTCTTTGCCGGTATGCTGACATTACAGACCCTTGTCGGTGCCGCGGCAGATTCGGTATCTAATAAAGCGATCAAGTTTTCTATGGGAAGTTTTTTACCGGTGATCGGCGGTCCGATAGGCGAGGCTTTCGGCACAGTTAAAAGCTGTCTCGGATTATTAAAAACCGTCATCGGCGGTTTTGGCATCACCGCCACGGCGTTGATCGTTCTGCCGCCGTTGATACAGTGTACACTCTGGTTATTCTGCTTAAACCTGACCGCCGCTGCCGCCGAAATGTTTGATCTGGACAATCTGAAAAATCTGCTGAAGTCGGCGGGATCGGTTGTCAAAACATTGACAGGTATATTAATATCCTGCGCTTTATTTATGATAATGGCAACTACATTAGTAATAATTACAGGAAGTTAAACAATTCCGATAAGCTCAAAAAACGCGGAAGATATAAATGTGATTGTATATAATATAATTATTGGAAATGGAGGGTACTCATGGATGCCATTAGAGCCTGGGCGGCTACACTATGTCTGTCCGCGATCGCTTGTTCGCTTATTCAATTGCTGACGCCGAAGGAGGGGAGCGGAAAAATCATGAGATTACTGATCGCCGCGTTTTTTCTCTGCGCTGTCCTCTCCCCGCTGGCCGCGTTTCATTTGATTGATTTTACCTTTCCGATAACGGCGGATTATGACCGGTCAGAACAATTAGAAATCCGGCTTCAGGAGCAGATAGAAAAACAATTGCAGCCGGCTCTGTTGAAAACGGTAAATGAAGCGCTGATAAATTATCATTTCTCGGCAAAAAAAGCCGGAGCGAAGATGGATAGATCCGAAGACGGCGGCATATACATAAGTCATATCGAGGTCTATTTAGACAAGCAGGATAGGCAATACTGCGCGACGGCCGCCCAGATATTGAGCCACAGATTTGGTCAGGAGGTGACGGTTTTTATCGAATAGCATCCACTCATTTCCTAAGGTGTCAATCATGTTTTAAGGAAACGGAGGCTGGCCATGAACATAAAAAAATGGATTTCCGGATTAAAAAGCGGGCAGGGGCAAAAAATATTGGTCGCCGTGGGATTGGCCGGCATACTGTTGATCATGCTTTCCAGCTTGCTACCGGATAAACAACCGGAACCACCGCAAGTCGTCGCGAGCATTACGGCGGAACAATACGCCGCGCAATTAGAAGAGCGGCTAAGCGGTATATTGAGCCAAATTGAGGGGGTTGGGAGCTGCCGTGTTTTGGTGACATTAGAAAACGGCGTGGAATATGTTTACGCCTACCAGCAGAAAAGCGACAGCGGCAGAGAGGAGAACACCAACGCGGATTCATCAAAATATTCCCAGAGCGATAACCTTGAGCAATCGGTTATTTTAGTGGATACCGGTAACGGGCGCCAGGGGCTGTTGGTCACCGAAATTCAGCCGACCATCAAAGGGGTAGCGGTCATCTGCCAGGGAGGAAACGATCCGGAAGTCAAAGCGCGTGTAACCGAGACGGTGAAAACGGTATTGAATATTACCGAAGCGCGTGTTTGTGTGGTACCGGGCGGTTGATTAATCGGTATGACACAGCGGGAAGAAGGGTCAGCAGCGGTTGCAAAAAAACACTATCATAAATAGCAATTATATATTTTACATTTTTGAAACGGAGTTGATCAGGGATGAAAAATCTTTTAGGCAAACGGCAGGTTATGATGGCGGTATTGGTAACGGCATTGGGGTTGGCGGTATATTTGAACTACTTTTTTACAGCTGGCCCGCCGGACGCCGAACCGGCCGGGAACGATACCGTTCCCCAGCAAACGACCGCGTCCACCACAAGAAACAATCTGGGCGATTCACAATTTGTGAACAACACGACCATCGCCATAACCCAACAGACGACCGCGGCGGTTACCTATTTTTCCCAGGCCAGGATCAACCGTTCGACCGCCCGGCAGGAAGCATTGGATATTCTCAAAGACACGCTCAATAATGTGAAATCCACCGACGCGATGAAAACCCAGGCCGCCGCGGCTACCATTGAGATAACCAAAGCGATCGAACGGGAAAACAACATTGAGAATTTGCTGAAAGCAAAGGGATTTCAGGACAGTGTGGTCTATATAGAGGGGAAAAACTGTCATGTGGTGGTACTGGCGGATGGGTTGAAACCGCAGGAAACCATACAAATCACCGAAATCATCACCGCGCAATCCCAGATCAAAGCCGGGGATATCGTGATTATTCCGGTCAATAATTAAAAAATAACGAATAATTGAAAAAAACGCTTGCCCATCCCTGATTCTGTGGTATAATAAGTATCTTGCAAAACAAAATATTTTATCTGTGAACGTGTTAAAATATTTTCAGGGAGAAGCTTATTTTTCGATTTCAATATCCGGAAAGGAATGGTAAACATCATGGATAACAAAGGCGTCCGCCGCTCGGAGGGCAGTTGTATTATCGCCGAAGAAGTTATTGCCGCTATCGCAAGCACCGCCGCATTAGAAATATCCGGCGTCGCGGGTATGGCTCCGCGGCCGAATGATCTGAGAAATTTTATCGGATCCGGCGCGTGTAAATCGGTGCGGGTGGTCAACAACGATAACGTCACATCGCTGGATGTGTATATTTTCATGAGTGCCGGCGCCAATATTCCCGATACGGCCGGCGGCGTCCAGCAGGCCGTTAAGGTCGCGGTGCAGTCGATGACCGGCAAACCGGTAACCAAGGTGAATGTCCACATTGCCGGCCTGATGCCCGATCCGGAAAAATGATATCTGAAAACAACTGCCCTCTGCAGTCATGTAGAGGGTAAATTGTTATAAAAAGAGTTGTAAAAACTGTAAAAGGAGTCCTTATGACCCGTCGCGAAGCCCGTGAAACGGCGTTTCTTTTGTTATTTGAAAAAACCTTCTCATCCCTGACGATGGAAGATATTGTCCAGTTTGCCGGAGAAACGCGGGATCTCCAGGCAGATGATTTTGTCATTTCGCTGGCCGAAGGGGCGGCGCGGCATATTGAAAAAATCGACGCCGAAATCAGCATATTTTCTCACAACTGGCAGACTAACCGGATCTCACGGGTAGCGATGACCGTGATGCGGCTGGCAGTTTATGAGATGTGGTTTGAGCAGGATATTCCGGTCAGCGTTTCGATCAATGAGGCGGTGGAGCTGTCGAAAAAATACGGCGGGGAAGAGGACGCGGCATTTATCAACGGCGTACTCGGCGGGATCGCCCGGAAAGCTCCGGAAAAATTGGAAAATCCAGATCCGGCGGCGTAATTATACTATCAGCAAGTCAATTTATAAAAAACGGAGGCCGTATGGCGCAGGTGATCACCGTCAGTCAGTTGAACCGTTATGTCCGCGGGCAATTGGAAAAAGATCCGCATCTGCAGGGGCTGTATGTCAGCGGAGAGCTTTCCAATTTCAATAACAATTATAGTTCCGGTCATTTATATATGTCGCTGAAGGATTCCGACGCATTGGTGAGGGCGGTCATGTTCAAAAGCGCCGCCGCGCGATTGCAGTTCACGCCGCAAAACGGCATGAAGGTTATCGTCAGAGCCAATGTCTCGTTGTACGAACGGGACGGCGCTTTTCAGCTGTATATCGAGGAAATGCAGCCGGACGGCGTCGGTTCGCTGCAGCTGGCTTATGAACAGTTGAAAAACCGGCTGGCGGCGGAAGGGCTGTTTGATGAAAAAAGCAAAAAAACGCTGCCACGTTTTCCGGCGCGGATCGGCGTGATCACCTCTCCGACCGGTGCCGCCGTAAGGGATATCATCAGTGTGCTGAAGCGTCGGTATCCCTTGGCGGTGGTGGTGCTGGCACCGGTACAGGTACAGGGCGAAGCCGCCGCGTTGCAGCTGATCGCGGCATTGGAACGGTTGAATCAGTTGCGGGCCGCCGACGCGATCATCATCGGCCGCGGCGGCGGTTCACTGGAGGATCTCTGGGCGTTCAATGACGAGCGGCTCGCCCGCGCTGTCAAAGCGTCGGTCATTCCGGTCATTTCGGCGGTCGGTCATGAGACTGATTTCACGATTTGTGACTTTGCCGCCGACCTGCGCGCGCCGACGCCATCGGCGGCGGCCGAACTGGCGGTTCCCGACCGTTCACAGCTGTCCATCCGTATCCGGGAGATACAGCAGTCAACAGCAAAGGCGCTTCACAACCGGGTGACGCGGGAACACACCAGGTTATCGGCATTGCGTTCCCGCCGCTGTCTGTCGGCTCCCACCTTTTTTGTAGACGAGCAGCGGATGAAATTAGATTTTTTGACGCGGTTATTGACTGCTAACGCGCAAACGGTCACCAACCAGTCCGACCGGCGGCTTGCGGCTGTTACGGCAAAGCTTGACGCGCTGAGTCCTTTGAAGGTTCTGGCCAGAGGATACGCCATCGCAAAAAAAGACGGACAAGCCGTCCTCTCGGCCGGAGCGCTAACAGCCGGAGACCGGAT
This sequence comes from Oscillospiraceae bacterium, assembly GCA_009783605.1. Classification (GTDB taxonomy): domain Bacteria; phylum Bacillota; class Clostridia; order Oscillospirales; family Acutalibacteraceae; genus WRDE01. The sequence goes on along the minus strand of WRDE01000099.1, from coordinate 2,269 downwards.
ATCACTGTGTTTTGCCGACGGCGGCGCCGAATGTGATGTTATCTCGGCAGGCTGACGTGCAATTATAATATTTACAATTAATTTTATAGAAATGAGGCCGGTTATATGTCTGCGGAATTGAGCTTTGAAGCGGCTATGGCGAAACTGGAAGAGATTGCCGCACTGTTAGAAAATGGGCGCTGCACATTGGATGAATCGATGAAGCTTTTTGAAGAAGGGACCCGGCTGGCGTCTTTTTGTGCCAATACGCTTCAAACGGCGGAACAAAAGATACTGCGGTTAAACAATGCCGCGCCGCCGGAAGCTACGCCGGCTTCCGCAGCACCACTGGCAACAGCAGCCGTTCCCACGCCTTCCGCGCCGGCAGAAATTGTCCCGGATGCAACCGGTCAACCGGACAATGACGAGTATGAACTCTTTCAATAGACGACGGTATTTTATTTCTTTTGCAAATAAAATACTATATTTAACAAGAAGTCTGTGACAAAGCGGGTGAATCAACAAATATGCCTATTTACGATGAAAAAATATATCCTTTATATGAAATGATCGATCGATCGCTAACCGATTTTTTACCGGTTTATGACAGTACTGTGTCGGCGGCGATGAGGTATGCCTGCCTTGACGGCGGGAAACGGCTGCGTCCGGTTTTATTGTTGGCGTTTGTGCAGTTATGCGGCGGAGAGATTGAAAAAGCGGTTCCTTTCGCGGCGGCGCTGGAGATGATCCATGCGTATTCATTGATACACGACGACATGCCGTGTATGGACGACAGTCCCATGCGGCGAGGGAAGCCCTCGGTGCACGCCGCTTACGGCGAGGACATGGCGCTGCTGACCGGCGACGCGCTGTTGAACCGCGCATATGAAGTGATCCTTAACCCCCGGCTGTTGGCCGATTATTCCGGTGAATCCATGATCCGCGCCGGCAGTATTTTGGCCCGGGCGGCCGGACTCGGACAGGGGGATTACCCGGGTATGATCGGCGGCCAGGAATTGGATATACAGAGCGAAGACAAATTGATAAATCTTGATACTTTAGAGCGGCTGCAGCAGGGGAAAACCGCCGCGCTGATCCGGGCCGCCTGCCAAACGGGCGCTGTGTTAGGCGGCGGAAACGAAGCACAAATTGCCGCTGCCGGGCAATTCGGTTTGTCAATAGGGTTATGCTTTCAAATTGTGGACGATATATTGGATGTGACTTCTTCTGCCGAACAGATGGGGAAACCGGTTGGAAGCGACGGCGATCATCATAAGAATACCTATCCGGGCTTTTTGGGATTGGAAAAAGCCAAAGAATTGGCCCGGCAGCGCACAAAAACCGCACTTGACGCGTTATCGGTATTCGGCGAAGAGGCTGAATCCCTCCGCTTCCTCGCAGAAGAATTGCTGATTCGTAAATTTTAATTGTATATACTATAATTAAAATTATTTTTTAGAAAGGTGCGGATTTATTGGAACAACAATGGATCGAACAGATCCCTGAGATAGAAGAGCTAAAGATCATGCCGGCGGGTGAACTGGAAGAGCTCTGCGGTTTACTGCGGCAGATATTGATACATACCGTATCAAAAACCGGCGGGCATCTTTCGGCCAATCTCGGTGTCGTCGAGCTGACGGTAGCGCTCCATCAGGTATTCGATTTATATGAGGACAGCGCGGAACGGAATGATGACGCAAACGGGAATACCGGTATAGTTTTTGACGGCGATCCGCCGGACAACGTCATCTGGGACGTGGGGCATCAATGTTACATTCATAAATTATTGACCGGCCGGGGAGCGCGGTTTCACACACTGAGACAGGAACACGGCCTCTCCGGATTCCCGGATCCGGGCGAGCACCCGTCGGATACTTTTGTGGTCGGTCACGCAAGCAGCTCCATTTCCGCCGCCAACGGAATCGCCAAAGCGAAAACCCTGACCGGAAAAGAGGGCTATACCATAGCCGTGATCGGTGACGGCGCGATGACTGGCGGATTGGCCTATGAGGGTTTGTGCAACGCGGGCCGCAGTTCCGACCGTTTGATTGTCATCCTCAATGACAACCGCATGTCGATCAGCCAAAACGTCGGATTTATCGCCCGCTACCTCGCAAAACTGCGCAGCCAGCGCAAATATTTACGGTTTAAAAAGATGGTCAACCGGGTATCCAACCATATTCCCTTGATAGGGCCTGCTCTTTTCCGTTTGATGGCGGGGTTCAAGACGCGGCTGAAAAAAACCGTATACAGCAAGAGCTCGATGTTTGAGGAGATGGGTTTTTACTAT
>WRDE01000098.1 GCA_009783605.1 Oscillospiraceae bacterium | reverse complement strand
TCTGATAGGAAACGGGCCGTATCAATTGACCGGCTGGAGCCACGGAGAGCGTATTACCTTGAAAAAAAGTCCGGAATACCGCGGGGAAGCGGAAATTTTGCCGGATGAAGTACGGTTTTACATGGATGCAGATGGCGATCCGTTGGATTTGCTGACTTCAGGTCAGCTCTCGGCCGCCGAAATCACAGCGGAACAGGCGGCGGAGCCGCCAACCGGTATCCGGGTCGAGCGAATGAATGACCGGATCCGGTATCTCTGGATCAACAATGCGCTGCCGCTGTTCCAATCGGAAAAATTACGGCAAAGCCTGCGGGACGGGTTGGAATGGGAGATTCTGAACCGGCAGTTGGACGGAAAAACGGCGAAGCCCGCCGAGGGATATCTGCCGCCGGATACCACATTGGACGGCGTTATATACCGAACCGGAGCCAACCGCTTGTCGTTCACCACCGATTCCGCGGCGGGGGACCGGTTTCGGGAAGGGCTGCGGGAAACCGGTATATCCCAGCCGGCGATCGCGCTGCTCTGCGCCGATGACAGGGCATCGGTGGAATATGCCCAATATATAGCCCAGAGCTGGCAGAAAAATCTACAGCTGTTTGTGACGCTGGAATCCCTCGCTCCCGACGTACTGGCGGCGCGGCTGTTGGTCGGGAATTATCAGCTGGCGGTCTTTCCGCTGACAACGGCCGGTGATACCGCCGCCGCCGGATTGTCGGTCTTTGCCGGTACCGCCGGGGAGGGCAATCTGGCGCATTATACCGATGACGCGTTTATCGCCGGCTGTGCCATGCTGCGGGGCGGCGGCGATACCCGGGAAGCGGCGGAGGAATGGGAACGCCGGTTATATGAAGCCTGTCCGGCGGTGCCGCTGGCTTTTGAGACACGGTATTTCGGTATCTCCGAAAAATTAGACGGGCTCCGGATCCACCCGTTTAACGGCGGAAGCTATGGTTCGCCCTATGACTTTTACCAGACAGAAAAGAAATAGAAGAAGATAAATAAATAATTCACAGCCCGGTGTAATTTGGATTGCACCGGGTCATTTTTTACCGCGCATACTCATATATTGATTCACTAATATGAATTACGGGGTGTCGATTATGAAAGGGTATCTGATATTGTTATTGGCGGTGGCTGCCCTGTTATTGCTGCTGCCGCTGCCCGCGTTAAATGTATTACAGCCGGACAAGCCGCCGGCCTCCGATACATCTTCCGGCCATACAACAACATCACGGACGGAAGGCTCCGCAACCGCATTAACATCCGCGTCGGAAGAATCCTCCGGAACAACCCATACCACCGCCGCCGGCGACAATACTGAAACCGCCGCGGCGTTCCGTGTATTGGACGCCGCCGCCGACCGGGTGGTTGAGATCAGCGAGCGGGATTTTATCATTGGCACGCTGGCCGCCGAAATGTATCCGTCTTATCATCCGGAAGCGCTGAAAGCGCAGGCGGTGGCGGCGTATACCTATTACAGCTGGCGGCGGGAACAGGCCCGGGCGGCAGGAGACGACCGGACGAGGGCGGATTTTTCGGATGTACCCGCTGCTTTTCCGCGGTTTTATACCGCCGAGGGATTGCGGGAACGGTGGGGCGGCAGTTTTGATGAATACTATGAAAAGCTGGCGGCGGCGGCAGATGCGGTCGCCGGTAAAAGGATGGTATATCATGGTGAACCGGTGATGGCGGTCTGGCACGCCATCTCTTTCGGAAACACCGAATCCGCCGCCGACGCGTGGGGAGAAGACGTCCCGTATCTGCGGTCGGTGCCGGCGGACGAGGACAAACTCTCTCCGGGATATCAATCGGTCGTCACGGTTACCGCGGATCAATTCAAAGAGATGGTTGAACAAAAATTCAACGTAAAACTGACCGGAGACGCCGGCAATTGGATCGATTTGTCATCGGTAAAACGCTCCGAAGCCGGTTCGGTTGCCGCTGTCACGGTGGGCGAACAGGCGGTGACCGGCGCAGAAATGCGGGCGGCGCTGGGATTGCGCTCACCGGCATTCACCATCGGTTATGACCCGGATTCCGGCGGTGTTTTTACCTTTACCGTCAGCGGTTACGGGCATGGCGTCGGCATGAGCCAATACGGCGCGGATTATATGGCCCGGCAGGACAGCGATTGGAAGGAGATCTTGTGTTATTATTATACGGGCGTGGAGATTGTATAGGAGTGAGGCAAGCGAGGTCGTCCCTACAGAGTTTCGATTAAATCATCGTTTACCTAACCCCTAAATCCCGAAAAAAAGCCTTTGCATTTTTATTGTGAATATGATAAAATAATTCTATATGCACTTGAGGTGCGTATAGGTATGTTTGTGAAAGGGCGGTTTTCGGATGATCAGGATGCTGACGGCTTATACCGATGAAATAGACGATGTGGAAAAAGCGGTTGCCGATGTGACCGGTATGCTCCGGGACGGACCGCCGCTGCTGACCTATTCGCTGGGTATCCTCAGCTGTTATGAGGAATTCGTGGAATCCGGTGTGGTGAATGCTTTATCCGACCGGCTGCCTTTTACTGTTGCCGGTTTTGTTACGATGGGGACTGCGGTTCCCGGCGCGATGGGCCAGCTGCAGCTTTCGCTGACGGTGCTCACCTCCGACGATGTCCGTTTTTTCGCGGCGGCCAGCTCGTCGCTGACCGAGGAACTGGATTTTCCCCTCAAGACCGCTTACCGGAAAGCGGCGGCCGGGTTGGCGGCGCCGCCCTGTATGATGTTTACCTTCGCGCCGCTGCTCTATCAGTATGCCGGCGACGAATATGTGGAAGTGTTGGATAAAATTTCCGGCGGCATTCCCAACTTCGGCGCACTATCGATCAATCACAATATTGATTTTACTTCCTGTTATACGATTTTTAACGGCGAGGCGATGCGGGATTGCGCGGTGTTAGTGCTAGCGTCCGGCGGCTGTTCGCCGGACTTTATCGTCACGGCGGTGGACATCAGCCACATGGGCAACCGGTCGGTGGTGATCACCGGCGCCCAGCGCAATCTTCTGAAAGAGGTCGACGGGATCCCGCTCTCCCGTTTTCTGGAATCAATGGGTCTCGCCGACGGCGGCCAGACCACCAAAGGGGTATTGTCGATCCCCTTTATCATCGAATACGGCGACAGCCGCCCGCCGGTCGCCCGGGTGCTCTTTTCGATCACGCCGGAGGGCTACGGGGTCTGCAGCGGGGTGATGCCCACCGGCGCCCGGCTGATTTTTGCTATCATGGACAAGCAGGATGTGCTCAATTCCACCCAGAGTCTGCTGGAAGAAGCCGCCGCCCGCCAGGCGGAGCAGCAGGGGATGCTGATCTTTTCCTGTGCCAGCCGCAATCTGGCGCTGGGGGTGGATATGCTGGCCGAAATCGAAGTGATCGGAACTATCCTTGGGAATAAACCCTATCTGGCGGCCTATTCCGCCGGCGAGATCTGCCCGGTACGCGGCGAAGACGGCAGACTCACCAACCGGTTTCATAATAACACATTGGTTACGTGTTTGATATAGCAAACGCATAAATACATAAGGAGTAAAAATCATGTTGGAACATATGTCTGCGGAGATCCTGACCGACCGGCTCCGGCAGCTGGAGATCGAAAACAAGAAACTCACCCGGCAGTTGAATCTCGCCAATATCACCATCGACCGTTACCGGTTGAATTCCATCACACAGGAAAACCTGAGCGCGGCGCTGATGACCGAGAAGAGCCGTCAGGAGACCTATATGTCGCTGATGCTCAAGAATTCGCCGGATATTATTTTTTTGCTGAACAGTAAGCTGGAATTCGTTTTTGCCACCGACACGCTGCTGAAGACGTTGAATTTGGAGTATTTCGGGTTGATCCAGGGAAAAACATTCCGGTCGGTTTTTGATAAGGTCTCAAACCCGGAATGGTTGGATTCTACGGTGGAGCGGATGAGGGACGCGGTACGCCGGCGGATGTCGTTCAATTTTGAGGAATGGTTAGATCTGTCCGGTGCCGGCGAGATGCGGGACTATACCATCATCGTAACGCCGGTCACCGACGAGTCGGGAGTCAACGCCCGCGACGTAAAAACCGCGGGAGCTGACTCCCAGAATATCCCGGACGCCGTGCTGGTCATCTTCCACGACATCACCGAGCTGCGCAACGAAAAAGAGCGGGCGGAATTCGCCAACCGCGCCAAGTCGGATTTTTTAGTCACCATCTCCCATGAGATCCGGACGCCGATGAACGCCATTATGGGCATCTCGGATATGATGAAACGCACCCCGCTGACGGTGCGGCAGCAGGAATTTTTGACCAATATCCAGAACTCCTCCACCCTGCTGCTCAACCTTATCAACGATATTCTCGACTTCTCCAAGATCGAGGCCGGCAGCCTCGAGATGATGGAGGAATTCTTCCATCTGCCGAAGCTGCTGAACAAGATCCAATCGATCTTCCGGATCATGTTCGGGACCAAGAGCCTGCGGTTCGTCTGTTCCTTTCATGAGGATCTCCCCGTCGTCCTCTTCGGCGACGGGAAGCGGCTGGGACAGGTGCTGACCAATCTGCTCAACAACGCGCTGAAATATACCCCGCAGGGGTGCGTCAATTTCCGGGTGTTTCCCCGGGGGGATACCATTTGTTTCGAGATAGAGGACACCGGCATCGGTATCCGGGAGAACGATATCCCCCGGCTGTTCACCGCTTTTGAGCAGCTGCACCGGGTGGACAATAAAAAGACGACCGGCGCCGGACTGGGGCTGGCGATTACCAAAAAGCTCTGCGAGAAGATGCGGGGAACCATCCAGGTGGAGAGCGAATTCGGATCCGGCACCACCGTTTTTGTGACGGTGCCGATGATTGTCGGTTCGGAGGACGATCTCAAACCGGAACCTATTGAGAATTTCCAGTTTACCGCCCCGAAGGCGCGGCTGTTGGTGGTCGATGATATTGATATCAACCTGATGGTGGCCGAGGCGGTGCTGAGCGAATATGAGATGCAGGTGGATATGGCCACCGGCGGATATCAGGCTATCGAAAAAGCGATGGCCAACCGGTATGATATCATCTTTATGGACCATATGATGCCGGACCTCGACGGCATTGAGGCGACCAAGCTGCTGCGGCAGACCAAGGGGTATACCGCCGTCGTGCCGATCGTGGCGCTGACCGCCAACGCCGTCGTCGGCGCACAGAACATGTTTCTCGACAACGGCTTCAATGATTATCTCACCAAGCCCATCGACCCGGTGGCCCTCAACGCCTGCCTGATCCGCTGGCTGCCGAAGGATCTGCTGGTGCAGGTAGGCGGAACCGCTTAAATTTTGTGTAGAATATTGGGGAGGGTTGAAGATGAATGACATCAAATGTCCGTCCTGCGGAAAGGTATTTAAGATCGACGAATCCGGATTTGCCGAGATCGTAAAACAGATACGGGATCACGAATTTACGAAGGAATTACACAAACAGGAAAAATTGTTTGAAACCGATAAAGAAAAATCCGTCCAGCTCGCGCTTGCGGACGCGGATAAAATCCGTTTGACCGAAATGGCGGAAAAGGACAGCGAAATCGCGGCGCTGAATCAAAAAATCGCCGCCGCCCGGACCGAAACCAAACTCGCCGTATCCGAAGCGGTCAGCGCGGTCGAAAAACAGCGGGATACGCTGGCCAGCGAATTGAAGATAAAGGAAACCGAAAAACAGCTTTTGGAATCCAATCTAAAAGAAACCTACGCCAACGCGATCAAAGCCAAAGACGAGATATACGCGAAAGAGCTGAAAATAAAAGACGAACAGATCGCTCAGTATAAAGACATGAAAGCCCGGCTTTCCACAAAAATGGTCGGTGAGTCGCTGGAACAGCATTGTGAGATCGCATTCAATAAACTGCGCGCCACCGGATTCCAGAACGCGTATTTTGAAAAAGACAACGATGCGAAAACCGGCAGCAAGGGCGATTATATATACCGGGATTTCGATGAAAACGGCATTGAGATGCTGTCTATCATGTTTGAAATGAAGAATGAACAGGACGGGACGGTTAAGGGAAAAAAGAATGAGGATTTCTTGAAAGAGTTAGATAAGGATCGGAATGAAAAAAAATGCGAATATGCCGTGCTGGTATCGCTGCTGGAACCGGATAACGAATTATATAACGAGGGGATCGTGGACAAATCTCACCGCTATGACAAGATGTATGTGATCCGCCCGCAGTTTTTTATCCCGATTATTACCTTCCTGCGCAACGCCGCGATGAAAGCGATGGTGTATAAAGCCGAGCTGGCGCTGATCAAAAACCAGAATATTGATATTGCCAATTTTGAGGAGAATATCAATACCTTCAAGGAGGGTTTCGCGAAAAACTTTGATCTGGCCAGCCGCAAGTTTCAGACGGCTATCAAAGAGATCGACGCGGCGATCGACAGTCTCGAAAAAACCAAAAAAGAGCTGCTGTCTTCCGAAAACAACCTGCGTCTCGCGAACAATAAGGCGGAGGATCTGACCGTAAAACGGCTGACCCGCGGCAACCCGACGATGGCGGCGAAATTTGCCGCGTTGAAAAAAACCGGCGAGGCGGAAGAATAAGCGGCAAGTAAGTCCATCATGAAAATGGCGTTTAGGCAGGAGAAATCATCATGTTGTCTCTAATCAAACCGGTAAAACTCCGTCCCGGCGACCGTGTGGCCGCGGTCAGCCCGTCATGGGGCGGCGCCGGCGACGACGAGCTGCGGTGGCGGTACGACTACGGCGTCTCGCGGTTGGAAAACGAGTTCGGCTTACAGGTGGTGCCGATGCCGTATACCTTGGAAGGCAGCGAATACCTGTATAGAAATCCGAAGGCCCGGGCGGACGATTTGATGAAGGCCTTTTCCGACTATACCATCAAAGGGATCTTCGTCTGTATCGGCGGCTCCGACAGCATCCGGCTGCTGCCCTATCTCGATTTCCGGATGATTGGCCGCAATCCCAAGGTGCTGATGGGCTTTTCGGATACCACCGCCGTCCATCTGATGTGTATGGTGGCCGGGATAACCACCTTTTATGGCACCTCGATCCTCTGCGAATTTGCCGAAAACAAAGAGATGCAGCCCTATACCGTGGAGGCAATCAAAAAAGCGCTGTTTGACACCGCCCCGATCGGGGAGATCCGGCCGGCCGGCATCTATGCCAGCGATTATCCCCAGTGGGCGGATGAGGCTGCCACCAAAGCCGCCCCGCGGCAGTTTCTGCCGAATACCGGTTTTGATCTGGTACAGGGCTGTGCTCCCGACCGGGAGGGC
>WRDE01000097.1 GCA_009783605.1 Oscillospiraceae bacterium | reverse complement strand
TGGTATCACCCTGCCGTCTACCGTAACGGATATCGGTGAGGATGCCTTTGGATATTGTTATAACCTGACAAATATCCATGTGGCGGCGGGAAATACCGCTTACGCGAGTATTGACGGCGTGTTGTTCAACGGGGCGAAAACCCTGTTGATCCAATATCCGGCCGGCAATACCCGGACAGAATATACCGTGCCGGACGGGGTGACCGAAATCGGGGCGGCCGCGTTTATGTTTTGTGAAAAATTAGAAAAGGTGAGTATGCCGGAGGGCGTAACCGAAATCGGCGATTTCGCGTTTGTGTGGTGCGAGGAATTGATCGCGTTTACCTTCCCGGACAGCCTGACACGTATTGGATACGGCGCTTTTGAGGATACCGGATGGCTGATCAATCAACCGGGCGGATTGCTGTATATCGGCAGGTGCCTCTATACCTATAAGGGCAAAATGCCGTCGAACGCCGCTATTGTCATAGCCGCCGGGATAGTCAGTATCAGCTCCGGCGCGTTTGACAGATTTGACAGCATGAAAAGCGTTACCCTTCCGGACGGTTTGCTCTGTATTGGGGAATGGGCGTTTTACGGCTGTGAAAAGCTGACCGAAATCGCCATTCCGGACAGCGTGGTTGAAATAGGAACGATGGCCTTTGAGGAATGCGCGGCAATGACTCAGATTAAGGTAGGCGCCGGGAATGCCGCCTATTCAAGCCTTGACGGTGTGCTGTTCGATAAGGAAAAAACGGTTTTGATAAAATATCCCGAAGGCAAGACCCAAACCGCGTATGTTGTCCCGGAGGGTGTGACCGAGTTGGCGGAATGGGCTTTCTGGAACGCCGCGTTTCTCGGCGTTACCCTGCCGGACAGTCTTATCAGTATACAGCTGGGCGCGTTTGGCAAATGTGGGAATCTTGAAGACATATATATCCCGCCGTCGGTAACGTCTATGGGCGAATCTGTATTTGGCTGGTGGTATATGTATGAAGATTTTGTGGTCTACGGCGAGCTGGGCAGCTACGCGGAAACCTACTGCTGGGACAATTATGTCCCATTCCTGCCGGTTCCGGGCGATTTCCTCTGGGGCGATGTGGACCGGCAAAACGGGCTGGACATATCCGACGCCCGGATGGTGCTGCAATATCTGGTCGGCAAAATCACCCTGACCCCGACCCAGCTGTCGCTGGCCAATGTGGACGGCAAAAACGGCGTAACGATTACCGACGCGCGCCTGATGCTGCAGCGGTTGGTCGGGAAGATTGCGAAGTTTCCGGTGGAGAAATAATATTTTTCAACCGACAGTCTGAAGGTTTTTATGGACATGGATTTTAAAGATAGGCGGTGTTTCTGATGAAAAAAATCATGAACATGGTATTATGTGCCGTGCTAATGGTTTCGTTGCTTTTGTCCGCCGGTGTTTTTGAGGTTTCGGCCGGTAATCCGGAAGATGATTTTTGGGTTGAAGACGGGGTTTTGCTGGGATATTACGGCAAGGATATAGATGTGGTCATTCCGGGCGACATGGGGATCACGGTTATTGGAAGGCTTGCGTTTTACAAATCTGAAAAGATACGGAGCGTCACCATCCCGGAAGACGTGTCGATAATAGAAGACCGCGCGTTTCTATATTGTCCGAAATTACAAAACATTACCCTGCCGGACAGTTTGGCGGTGATCGAAATACTGGCATTTAGCGAATGTGAATCGCTGATCGAAATCACAATACCCGATCGGGTATCGGTTATCGGTGAATGGGCGTTTAACTGGTGCAATAGTCTGACAAACATCCATGTGGGTGAAAAAAATACCGTTTACACCAGTATTGACGGCGTGTTATTCAATAAAGAAAAGACGACATTGTTGAAATACCCGGCGGGGAAAAGCCAAACAGCGTATACCGTGCCGGACGGTATCGTCAATATCGGAGAGCGTGCTTTTTTAGGCTGCGGTTGGTTGCAAAGCGTGGTGCTGCCGGACAGTGTGACAGATATCGGTTCGTCGGCGTTCAGTGAATGTTCGGCGCTGACCGATATCCGTTTTGCCGATGCACTGGTCCGTATTGGCCAACGGGCATTTTCCCTTTGTTACGATCTCCTTGATGTTACCATCCCGGCAAGCGTAACCGAAATTGGTTATGACGCGTTCATGTTTTGCCGGTCATTGACCGCTTTCACAGTGGATGCCGGCAATACCGCTTATTCCGCTGTTGACGGAGTCCTGTTCGATGCCGGGGAAAAAATATTGATTCAATATCCTATCGGCAAAGCGCTGGACACATATACGGCTCCGGAGGGTGTAGAAGTAATTGGTATCAGCGCGTTCGAGGGATGTGAGTTGCGTGTGATTATTCTCCCGGATAGTGTCCTTGCCATAAAAACATATGCTTTTTCTTTCTGCGATCATTTGGAAGAAGTTATTTTAAGCAATCAAGTACAATCCATTGAAAGTCGCGCGTTTTTGTATTGTAGGAATCTGAAAACATTGTATATACCGCCTTCGGTAACAGATATCGGTTATGACTTGTTTTATGACTGGCTTTGGGATTTATTTTGGAACGAGCTCATAATACCTGTTGTAACCGGCGAGCTGGGCAGCTACGCGGAAACATACTTTTGGGAGAATGATATCCCGTTCCTGCCGGTTCCGGGCGATTTCCTCTGGGGCGACGTGGACCGGCAAAACGGGCTGGACATATCCGACGCCCGGATGGTGCTGCAATATCTGGTCGGCAAAATCACCCTGACCCCGACCCAGCTCTCCCTCGCCAATGTGGACGGCAAAAACGGCGTAACGATTACCGACGCGCGGCTGATGCTGCAGCGGTTGGTTAGCAAAATCGACAGGCTTCCGGTTCAAAATTTATTTTGACGCTTGACAAATCTCTCGGATACGTGTATGATGACAGCGGATTTGAAGGCTTACCGGCAAATCCGCTGTCCAATCGAGAAAGGAACCGTGTGTCATGTTCATCCGTAATTTTATCTGAATAGCCGTTTTAACAGAGTTTCTTTAACCGCAGGAGAAACCCTGCGGTTTTATTTATATACAAAACACAATAAAGATTGGGCATAATACTATTTGTAGAAAAATGGAGGATTTTAAGGTATGACGGAAATATTAAAAAACAATCCGGATGAACGAACCCCTGAGCGGGTGATACTTGTGTCGGTGGATACCGGCGAATTTGACGCTGACAGCTCGATAGAGGAGCTGGGCGAGCTGACCCGTACCGCGGGCGGCGAGGTGATCGCGACGCTGGCACAGAAGCGCTCATCGCCTGACAGAGCCACCTGTCTCGGCAGCGGCCGGCTGGAGGAGCTGGCCGAGATGTGCGAGGCGCAGGAGGCGGATCTGGCGGTATTTGACCTGGAGCTGTCGCCGACCCAGCTGCGCAATATCGAAGAGGCGATGCCCTGCGCCGTTATCGACCGGACGATGCTGATCCTCGACATCTTCGCCGGCCGGGCGCGGTCGGCTGAAGGAAGGCTGCAGGTGGAGCTGGCCCAGCTGCAATATCAGCTGCCGCGGCTGGCCGGATTGGGCAAAGTGCTCTCCCGATTGGGCGGCGGCATCGGCACCCGGGGTCCGGGCGAGACCAAATTGGAGAGCGACCGCCGGCATATCCGCCGGCGTATCGACGGGATTAAAGGTCAGCTGGCCGAAGTGGAACGGCACCGGCAGACCCGCCGTATCCGGCGTAAAAAAGACGGGGTCACCACGGTGGCCATTGTCGGCTATACCAACGCCGGCAAATCCACCCTGCTGAATACCCTGACCGAAGCGGGGGTGCTGGCCGAGGATAAGCTGTTCGCCACGCTGGACCCCACCGCCCGGGCGCTGCGGCTGCCGGACGGCCGGGAGGTGCTGCTGATCGACACCGTCGGCTTCGTGCGCCGGCTGCCTCACCAGTTAGTCAAGGCGTTCCGCTCGACATTGGAAGAAGCGGTGGAAGCGGATCTGATCCTGATTCTGGCTGATATTGCCAATCCGGAGGTGGAGGAGCACTTGGAGGTCACTCAGGAGCTGTTGAAGGAATTGCGCAAGGAAGCGGCGAAAAAAAGCGGGGACAAATCTGAACAGCCAACCCAGCCGACCATCGTCGCCTATAACAAATGCGATATCCTGACCGAATGGCAGCCCGGAGACAACAGAACCCTGCGGATCAGCGCCAAAACCGGCGCGGGCCTGCCGGCACTGTTAGAAGCGGTGACGGCGGCGCTGCCGCCCGACAGGAGACGGGTAAACCTGCTGATCCCCTTCGCCAAAGGCGGTCTGGCAGAACAATGCCGCAAGGAAGGCGCGGTGGAGGCAGAGCAGTATACCGCCGACGGGATTGAAATGACCGTGACATTGGGCGCGCGGATGTTGAATGCGGTAGATGAATATATATCATTTGCCGACCCATTTTACAATGACGATAATATAAAGCATTTAATAAAAGTGAAAGAAGATTCGGAAACGGGAAAAAATATGGCTATCCATGATTTGATTGAGGATGAAGAATAGACAATAACAAGCACCAGCCGGTCAACTCAATGACCGGCTGGTTCCTGTTTCAGATGAAATTAGAAGGGTGAAATTTTTAATCGAATATGATCTCATGAATAAACCGATAAAAATCAAATTGGGCAAAAATGCGGCCGCCGCCGTATACAGGCGGAGCAGCTATATGCCGGCCGCATTTCTTGCAGGGGTAGCGCCAAATAAACAAATCCGATTTGATGAAACTTCGGGCACTACCCCACGAGTCCGCTCCGCTCGATTCCCGCTACGATCCAGCGCTGGGCGAAGATGTAGATGATGATCAGCGGCGCGATGGCTAACATGACGCCGGTATGCAGCAGCATGGTGGCGTTATAGGAGTTGGTCAGCGCGCCGGCCGAGAAGAGCGACTGCATGCGGAAGATGGTGTTGGCCAGCATCCGGAATTCGTTCGAGAAAAAGATGGTGGAATAGAAGGTATCGGTCCATTGCCAGGAGAAGGCGAACATGAAGATGGTGATCATCATCGGCCGGGCCATCGGCAGCACGATCCGGAAATAGGTGGCGATGGTGCCGTATCCGTCGATGGCGGCGGCCTCCTCGATCTCCTCCGGCACGCCCTTATAGAACTGCCGCATAATGAAGATATACAGGCCGTTTTTGAAGCCGAACCCGGTGATCGACAGGATGATGATTGGCCAGAGCGTGTTCATCAACCCGAGCTTTCCCCGCAGCAATTGGACCAGACCGAATATATTCATAAATCGGAATTTCAAATAGAGCGGCACTAAGACAACCTGCGGCGGGATCATGATACTCAGCACCACCACGCCGAAAACGATCATCGCCAGCTTGGAACGGAGCTTGGCCAGACCGTAGCCGGTGACCGAACAGACCAATGTCTGGAGTGAAGCGGCCAGCAGCGAGACCCAGATGGTGTTGAGCAGCGCGTTGGCCTGGAATCCGTCCCGGAAAGAGGGCATGAAGTAGGATTCGGTCAGTACCATCCGGATATTCTCTAAGGTCGGGTTGCGGGGGATGAAGATAACCGTCCGGTCATACATGTCCTCATAACTCATCAGCGAGGCCGACAGCTTGGTCAGCAGCGGGAAGATGATGATAAAGGTGATCTCGATCAGCAGGGCATAGACCACGGCTTTGCCGAGGAAGGTTTTGAGTTTACCTTTAGTGAACCGGTCCCGGAACGGGATTTTACTCTTTTTGAACTTCCGGTCGAGCGGAGGGCTGTTCGCGGCGGACGCGTTACCGGCGGTAATGGCGGCGGTATTGTTTTCTTTCATTCTGTATTCCCTCCTTCTCAGTCTTTTTGTTGATAGTAGATGTAACCGCGGATAATGAGGACGATCACGCCAACGCATAGGGCGATGGCGACGAAATAGAGCCAGGCCATTGCCGACGCGTTACCCATCGAGTTTTTACCGGAGGAATACATCCTCTGGATATACACCATCACCGCGTTGTCCGGCCGGGTCAGTGAGTCGATAACGGTATAGACCACGTTGACTAAGATGATGGGGCTGATGAGCGGGAAGGTGATCAGCCAGAAGGATTCCCAGGTAGTGGCGCCGTCGATATCGGCCGATTCATAGATGGAAGGGGATATCGACTGCAGCCCGGCGAGGAAGACCAACATCTGGACCCCGGAGACATTGATGATATCGAAGATGCCGATGACCGCGCCGATCACGTACCGGGACAGCATCGGGCTGAAGGAGAACTGGAACATCAGCTCGGCCATATCCTCCGAGGTAAACAGCCCGTTGGCGATACTGGCCGATTCGTTGAAGTCGGAGCCGATGCTGTTCCACATGCCCTCGCCTACCAGGTTGGTCATATCCGCTTTGGCCATAAAGCCGGTGGCGAGGATGACCGGGATGAAGAAGAGGGCGCGGAAAACGGTGCGGCCCTTCATCTTCTGGCTGAGGATCACCGCGATAAACAGCGAATAGAGGATGACCATCGGGATCTGCAGCAGCATTCCGGACACCGAGCTGATCATCATCGGAAAGAATTCCGCGTCCTCCCGGAGAGCGTAACGGTAGTTTGCGAGCCCGTTCCAGCTCTGGTCGAAGCCGGTGGCTGTGGTCTTGATATAGCTGAAAGAAAAATGCAGCGAATCAAAGTAGATCCAGAAGAAAAGCAGGCAAAACCCGATCAGAAACGGGATCAGAAAGAGCCAGTAAGAGAGATTCTTTTTCTGGAGTCCGGTCAGCCGCCGCCGGGACAGTGTCTGCAAGGTATTGGGTTTGATTGTCATGTTTCATACCTCATTCATTATTATAATTACGGCGGGGGCGGTCAGGATCCGTCTTCGCCGGGATCCGGTTGGTTTTCGGGTTCTGTCTCTGTCTCAGTTTCTGTCTCGGTTTCGGAGGGTTCTTCATCGGCCGGTTTATCGGGTTTGACCTCGGGAGGCGGCAGGGCGAAACCGGAGGGGGCTGTGACAAAGGATTTCGGCGGGACAATGACGTCTCCGTTTACGCCCTTGACGGTATATTCCACCCGGTTATAGTTGACTAAGACCGCCGTCCCGTCTTCATACGTGGTCACGGCGACGTTGCCGGGGAGCCGGATATGGTCCTGGATCAGCTGGTTCTGCAGGTCGGCGTGCAGGTCGTTATATTTTTTATAGTTATCCAGCACGTCGCTCTTCCAGGTGTCAAAATCAATCGAAAAATAGTTGGCGTACTGGGACCACTCGGCCTCCTTGAGCACACTGGTTTCCTTTTTGCTGAGGGTAAAGTGGATATTGGCGCCGAATTCCACGCTGCGTAAGAAGTTGTCGGTCAG